>NZ_JCBCBS010000214.1:0-10706 GCF_059864205.1 Pelovirga sp. | reverse complement strand
CAGTACGTCGCTGCTTAAATTCTGGGCCTCATCAATGATCAGCAGGGTTTTGCCACCCCGACTATGAACATCAAGCAAGAACAGATTCAGGCGATCAACAAAAATTTTGACACTGGTATTGCCGGCGGGATATGCGACACCCAGTTCGTCACAGATGGTTGCCAGCAATTCAACGACCGACAACTTGGGATTAAGGATAAATGCGATTTCTGCATCATCGGGGATCTGATTAAACAGAGAACGGCAGATCGTGGTCTTGCCGGTGCCGACCTCGCCGGTCAGCAGCACAAAACCGCTGTCAGTCTTAATGGCATACAGAAGATGAGCCAGCGCCTCACGATGCCGTTCGCTCATGTAGAGAAATTGCGGGTCGGGCGCGATGGAAAAGGGGGCTTCCTTTAATCCGAAGTATTCTTTGTACATGATGTCCCGTAGATATGCATTAAACAGCTAAAATCAACAGCTTCTATACCACAAACACCGCATCAGGTCAGTTGAAACCGCACGACAAAAAAGGATATTATCTATTTACGCAGGACAAAAAAATGCCCCGTGACCAGGAGGGGATCACGGGGCGACACACCTTAAGAGAGGTTTTTGAGAAGAGAGAGACTTCCCCTTGCGTAAGCTCAGCAACGCCTGCCACAACGCCCCTGAACTTGATTATATTTATATCCCAATTGATAATGATTGTCAACAATCATTTTATAAAATATTACCTTTTCTGTTCTGTTTTTTTCTATCCTGCTGTTTTTAAATGATTTTAGTTTTCACGCAGCTGCTTGCTGCTCATACTCCTCAACCAGCCGCTGATATTTTTCCTCCAACCCCGGCATCAACCCCTTCGCCTTATCGTAAGCCTTGACCATGCGCGACCGCACCTCTTCCGGCAGAATCCGCTCGGCCAGGGGATAGAGGATATTGTCTTCTTTGTCGATATGCTCGCGCAACAGCGCGATATAACCGGCAGCGTTTTCGGCAATCACCGGAATCTGCCCGGTTTCGCCGGCCAGAGCCTTTTCTGCCGCTTCTGCCATAGCACGAACAAAAGCGCGCCCCTGGTCATGCTCGATATGCATTGCTTCAATCGGTGACTGCTTTTCCGGCATACCGTTGCTGATCAGCTCGACGAACAGCACATCTTCTTCCTTGGCATGATGAAAACGGTCGGCGTAGTTACGGATAAAATCGACCGCATCAAGAAAAAACTGCCAGTTGCGGAAACGCCCCTGCTCCATTAGCGCGACATTTTTCTCCAATAACGCAATCATCCGCAGAATCAGTTGATGCTCCTTAACCATAACTTGAGTGATATCTGTTTTCATCCGTTGCTCCTTTCTCCAGCAACGCCGATGATGGCGATCTCAAGAGGGATATCCTTACCTGATGCCTTGACCGCCTGCTCGGCCATGATCGCCATGCCGCGACAACAGGGAACTTCCATGATGGTGACGGTAACCGACTGGATATCGTTCTGCTGCAGGATCTCCGTCAGTTTGTTCACGTAATTGCTGGTGTCATCCAACTTCGGACAAGCGTTGACCAATACCCGCCCCTTGATGAAGTCACGGTGAAACTCAGCGTAGGCAAAAGGGGTACAGTCCGCTGCGATGAGCAGATGAGCACCCTGCAACCAGGGGGCGTGGGGTGGCACCAGGTGTAACTGGGTCGGCCACTGACGCAATTCCGACTCAATCCTTTCGGTGTTCCGGCTGATCGGAGTGACTTTTTCAACGCTGCGAACCTGGCTGCCGGGGCAACCGCATGCAAGATTTTTCATGATTTATCTCCTGTTGTCTGGGGTTTTTGTATTTTTATACCGATGTCAGGTACTCGTTAATTTCCTGTTCGATTTGCGCCTCGACCTGCTCACCAAGAGCGTGGATCGTCACCACATCCTTGAGCAGGCAGATACCGACACGACAACTGACGCAGCCGATATCGAATTTTTCGAGAATAGTTCCAATCTGTGGATGAACCGTCAACACGTCCTGAATGGCCTGACTGCCAATATCTTGATGTAATTCCATGCTGTCCTCCCTGGTTTGATGTGAGGTCAGACTAGAGGAAAATCAGCGGCAAAAACATGACCTGGATCAATTATGACTTTTTTTGTTATTTTTCCGGCGAGAATGTCAAGCGAAGATAAAGACCTTGCGAAACCTATCTCATCTATTAGACTTCAGATTAACGGGAATATCTTTTTTAACTGTGTTTACAGCCCTAAGGCATCGCTATGGAAAGGCATCTCACGCTGGTCCACAACATGCGCAAACCTTCTTTCTTCGGCCCCTCGGAACCGGGAGCCGAACTGATTGAAACCCATATTTCGTGGATTTTTTTAAGTGGTGAATATGCCTACAAGATGAAAAAACCGGTCAATTTTGGTTTTCTCGACTTTTCCAGCCATGCTAAACGCCACTTTTTCTGCACCGAAGAATTGCGCCTCAACCGCCGTTTCGCCCCGGAATTCTATCTTGCGGTCATTCCTGTCGGCGGATCCTTCGACCGACCGCAGCTGAACCAGGAACCGGCGCTGGCGTACCTGGTAAAAATGCACCGTTTTCCCCAGGAAAATCAGCTCGATCGGATGCTGGCAGCAGGCAGATTGGGTGTTGCTGCGTTAATCGCGTTTGCCGAAAAAATTGCTGCTGTTCACCGGCAGGCAGCCCAAGCAGATCCGCGCAGCCATTTCGGCACGCCTGAGAGTGTCTTCAAGCCGATACGCCAGAATGTTGAACAGATCAGATCGGCTCTCCCCGACAGCGCAGCGCTACGTCCTGTCAGCACTATCGAACAATGGAGCGGAGCAACCTTCGCAATGCTGCAGTCTGTCCTGGTTGCGCGACGCGAGGCAGGTTTTGTCCGCGAATGCCATGGCGACATGCATCTGGCCAACATGGCCTGGTTTCATGACCAGCCGCTTTTATTCGACTGTATCGAATTCAACAAGAACCTGCGCTGGATCGACACCATCAACGACATCGCTTTTCTGGTGATGGACCTTGATAATCGCGCTCAACATCAGTACGCCTGGGCCTTTCTCAATGCCTACCTGCGCCATACTGGTGACTATGACGGACTTAAGCTGTTGCGCTTTTATCAGGTTTATCGTGCCATGGTCAGGGCCAAAGTCCTTGCCCTGCGCCTGCGCCAGCCGGACCTGTCAACGCAGGAGCAGCAGGCTGATCTTGAACAATTTGAAACCTATCTGGGCCTTGCCGGGAGCTACACGCAAACACAGCCGCAACAACTGATGATCACCCACGGGTTGTCAGGATCGGGGAAAACAACCTTTGTCAACGAACTGGCACCGCATATCGGAGCCATTTGTATCCATTCCGATCTGGAGCGCAAGCGCCTTCATCACCTTGGGGCCAACCAGTCCGGCAAGGCCTCCATCGAGCAGGGGATTTACAGTGCGGCGGCGAACACCAAAACCTACGACCACCTCAACCAACTGGCCGATACCATCCTTGCTGCCGGATTCAGTGTCATTGTCGACGCCACCTTTATCAGGCACGCTGATCGCCGGCAGTTCGTACAACTCGCGACCAGGCGGCAATGCCCCTTCAACATCCTCGATTTTCAGATGACTGAGAAGCTGTTACGACAACGGATCCAGCAACGCTCCCGGCAGGGGAACAGTTTTTCGGATGCGGATGAACAGGTGCTGGACTTTCAAGTTGCCCGTGCGGAGCCGCTGACAGCGGCGGAAAGGAACATCAGTATGACCATTGATGAGCTGACAGAAGTGAAAACGGCTGGAAAACACGTCAAGGAAAACTTGACCGGTTAGAGCCCGCTGTACCAGCTTGGATGTGATAAGGCCGGCGTTCCGTCGCGCTGTCACGCATCTCCAGGGGGCTTACAACAAATATAGTAACTATTCAGCACTATCCTTGCGCAGGGCCTTTGGCTCCTGGGGCAAGGGTGTTTGTCGCCATGGACGGCGACAACAAGCGGCCATGGATGACCCAACGGGAAACAATCGCGTCCCTTGTCATAGAATCCGAAGATCCGGTGCTGAACCGTTACCAAATATATTTAGAAATAGGTATTATGTCCCCCGAAACACCATATCAAATTCCTCCCCTGGCTGGAGTTATCAATATGGGGTTCATAATGAGCGGCTTTATCGGCAACCCGGAATCAAGTACAATGGCTGCTGACCGAACATTTCAGCCCGCCGCGATTCATTGTTCATCAACCCCCACCATACTGGAGAGCGCTTATGACCCGTTACGACATCATGGAAGCCATCAAGGAACACAATGTCAACTTTTTCCGTCTGCAATTTGTCGACATCTTCGGTTTCATGAAAAACGTTGCTCTGCCGATCAGTCAGATCGAGAAGGCTCTGGATGGCATGATGATGTTTGACGGCTCGTCGATTGACGGCTTTGTCCGCATCAACGAATCAGACATGTATTTGAAACCCGACTTCAATACCTTCGTCGTTCTGCCGTGGCGCAGCAGAAACGGTGTCAACGCAGCCCGAATAATCTGCGACGTACACAAAGCTGACGGAACCCCGTTTATTGGTTGCCCCAGAGTTAATCTGAAAAGGATTCTTGCCGAAGCCAAAGACCTCGGCTACACCATGAACGTCGGTACCGAGTGTGAATTTTTTCTGTTTCAGAAGGATGAAAGCGGGATTCTTTCAACCCGTACCAATGATGTCGCCGGCTATTTTGATGTCGACCCCGATGATAGCGGTATCAATTGTCGGCGCGAGGTCATCGATACCCTCGAGGCCATGGGCTTTGAAGTTGAAGCCTCCCATCATGAGGTGGCCGAAGGACAGCATGAAATCAACTTTAAATACTCTGACGCCCTGACCGCTGCCGATAACACCCTCACCTTCAAGTGGGTGGTGCGCTCCATCGCTGCCAAACATGGCTTTCACGCGACCTTCATGCCCAAACCGGTCTACGGCATCAACGGTTCGGGGATGCACACCAACCAGTCCCTGTTCAACCTTGATGGCACCAATGCTTTTTTTGACGAAAACGGCCCAATGAAACTCAGTACCACTGCCTACCATTATATTGCCGGTATCTTAACTCACGCGCGCAGCTTTACGGCCGTCACCAACCCGCTGGTCAACTCCTACAAACGCCTGGTCCCCGGCTATGAGGCACCGGTTTATGTAGCCTGGTCCGGCTCCAACCGTTCAGCGCTGGTGCGCATCCCCTCGTCCCGCGGCTTAAGTACCCGGACCGAAGTACGCAGCCCTGATCCTTCCTGCAATCCGTATCTGGCTCTGGCAATGATGCTCAAAGCCGGCCTGGATGGAGTTGTCAACAAGCTTCCGGCACCGGATCCGGTCAACATGGATATCTATCACATGACCCAGACAGAGATGGATGCCGCCGGTGTTACCTGTCTGCCCGCCAACCTGCATGAAGCGATTGAAGCAATGAAAGATAACCCCCTGTCGCAACAGGCCCTGGGTGATCACATTTATATTAAGTATATTGAGGGGAAAGAGAAAGAATGGGATGCCTGGCGTACGGCGGTTACCGATTGGGAAATTAACACCTATATGAAAAACTTCTGACCGCCATTCGGATGGCTGGGCAAAAAGCGCAAGTACCCTGCAACTCATAAGATGTCGCAAAAATTGCGCTGGATTTTGGTGCGCTAGATTATGGGTTACAGGGTACTAAATGCAAGGCGCGCAAATGTCGGCCAATGAGGCGTACTTATGTACGTGGAAGCACGTGAGACATTTGTAGCAACACAGCAGTTGGTGAGTTTTTGCGACGCCATCAAAAAAAATGCCCCGTCAGGGAGGAGATCCTGACGAGGCCAGGCACGTGGGAGAGAGAGTCTCACGGCAAAAAACGAAGTTTTTGGGTTTTTATTTATCAACCGACAGTTGTCGGGTACCATCTGAGCTCAAAACACTCTGGTCAGACCATTTAATATAGTGACCGCCCGGTACCTGTCAATAAAATTCTTGATCATTCTACTCCTGCCACGGGCCGGGGGCACAAACAGCCCCCGCTTCATTAGCTTTGCTCCCGCAATTACCACAGATAAAACGCGGCGCAACAACCAGACGCTCGATTTCATCATACCGTCCGGCGGCCTTGAGTTCGCAGAGATGCCGCTGGTGATTTTCCGGATTTCGGCACAGGTTATCGACAAGCGCTAGACGTCCACTCATGATTTCCCCCTGTTTTTGCTACCGTGACCCGCCCCAAGAGACTCGGCCAGCAACTCCATGGTGTGCGCACAACGTACCGTCGAATCGGCCTTGCCCATACTGCCGCCGATCATGATCATACAGCCGGGGCAGTCCATGGCAACGGTTTTGACACCGGTTACCTTGATACTCTCGACCTTGTCAGCGGCAATCTGGCGGGAAATCTGCGGGTGGCTCAAAAAAGAATAGGTGCCGCCGAAACCACAGCAGCGATCGCTGTTTTTCATCTCTTCAAGCTGATACCCTGCAGCCTTCAACAGCGCGCGCGGCTCTCTCCAGACATCATTGCCACGCTTTAAATGGCATGAATCATGGTAGGTTATGCCGGCAGCAGATGCTGGATTGAGCAGGTCGGAAGCCTTGAGCACATTCCCTAAGAAGGCGGCGGCATCCATGGTTTTTTCTGAAAGGCTGACAGCCCGCTGCGACCAGATCGGATCATCGACCAGACGTTCGACAAAGTCGCGCTTCACCCCCATGGTACAGGTCGGACAGACACACAGCACATAGTCGACAGCGGCCTCATAAAACGCCTGGACGTTCTGCTTGGCAAGTTCAACCCCGGTCTCGGTATCACCGGCATAAAGGGCGGGGATACCGCAGCAGTTCTGCGCGTTCGGAAAAACCACCTCGACCCCGAGGTGGTTAAGTACCTTGACCAGGCTCACGCCCACCTGTGGATAGACAAAATCGGCTCCGCAACCAACAAAAAAACCGACCCGATAGCGCGGGTTATTAACCTTCTGGTCAATTTCGGCAAAAAGATCACGGAACGACCTGGGTGCCACCGCCGGCAGATCGCGCCACTGGGTCAGATCCTTGTCCATAAAATGCATCGGCAGATGACGGATCACCCGGGTAGCAGGTTGTCCTTCTTTTGGCTGAGTGACCGGCTTCTGCAATTTGGCTGCGGCCTTGACCATAGTGTGGAACAGGGCGCGATTGCGCATAACCGCCTTGAAGGTGATATTTTTGACCAGTCCCATGCCGTATTCTTTGGTGACCTGCTGACGCAGATGGAGAATGATTTCCTCAAGGTCGATGTTGGCCGGGCAGACGGCAGTACAGGAACGACAGCCGATACAGGCGCGGGTGATTTCCCTGGCCTTATCCAGCCCCTCGTAAAAAGCGGTAAGGATAACACCTATAGCGGAAATATAGATGCTGCCGAAGACATGACCGCCGACAGTCTGATACACCGGACAGACGTTGGCACAGGCGCCGCACTGAATGCAGCGCAGGGCATCGCGGCACACCGGTGACTCGTAAAGCGCCTCCCGACCACCATCAATCAGCACGATGTGCTGTTCTTTGTCATTGCCGGGGGTCGGTACCGCACCGCGAATCCAGGTTACATAGGAAGTCAGCAACTGACCGGTGGCATTACGCGGCAAAAGGCGGGTGATCTTGATGGCATCTTCAATACTGCGGACAAGCTTGTGGATGCCGGCAAAAACCACATGAACCTTAGGCAGGGTGGCACATAAACGCGCGTTGCCCTCATTGGTGACCAGACCGATGCCACCGGTTTCGGCCACCAGAAAATTGGCGCCGGTCAGGCCGATGTCGGCATCGAAATAGTCCTTGCGCAGTTGTTTTCTCGCTGCATCAACAAGGGTCTTGATATCCGCTTCGAGGGGTTCGCCAATCTCCTTGCTGAACAGCTCGGCAACCTCCTCCTTGAACATATGGATGGCGGGCATCACCAGGTGGGAGGGGCGCTGACCGGCCAGCTGCACAATCCATTCACCCAGGTCGGTCTCGGCGGCGCGGATCCCGGCAGCTTCAAGGGCTTTGTTGAGGTGAGCCTCTTCCGAGACCATCGATTTGGACTTGGTGATCAACCGGGCATTTTTCTCGCGCGCCAGATTCACCACGTAATCGTTAGCCTCGCGGGTGTTTTTGGCGACAAATACCCTGGAGCCTGCTGCTTCAGCATTGGTGATAAATTGAGCAAGGAGTTCTTTACGCCGCACCCTGACATCGTCCTTGATTTCCGCCAGCTCAGTGCGCATCTGATCAAAATCGAGCCCGCGAAAGGCATTCTCCCGGGCGATCAGGTAGGCATCGCCAAACAGGTGCAAAGCCTCGCTGAGCTTGGGTTTGCCCAGGGCATTTTCAACGCGTTTTTTAAAATCGGCAGTTTCGGCCATGGTTCTCTCCTCAGCAATCGTAGTCAGATCTCTTGCTGTATCAAATCAACAACGTCGGGAGCAATAAATTGCACCCCTACATCCGTATCGGTGGCACGAATATCACTCTTGTGGAGGCGCGATTTATCGCGCCCGATGGTTATCTGTCGCCTATATCTCCATCAGATCATCAGATACATCAGGGACAAGCAGAATATGGAGTTCACGTGGACCATGGCAGCCAATGGTCAGTACCCGTTCTATGTCAGCAGTACGACTGGGACCAGTGATGTAAGCAACAAAGCGCGGTTCAGAACCTGCGTACAGGGTATTCATGGGAGCAACTGCGGCCAGATTGTCAGCGAGGATTTTGGCGGGGTCGAGAATAACAAAATGGACTTCGGGGATGGTTGTTGCCAAACGGACATCTTCACTGGTGCTTTCCAGCACGACCGTACCGGTATCCGCCATGGCGAAATTGCAGAAGGTCACCCCGGCGCCCGGCAACTGCCCGGCATCACGGAAACTACCAGCGAACACTTCCCCCCCAGCCGCCGCCGTCATGGCACGCAAGCCATACTTCTCAGCCAGCGCGGTTTGTGGAATCAGGATATTGCCGACGGCATGACGCCCGACATAGTCAGCCGCATCCTGCAATGTGGCACAAGGTACAATGGCAGCCCCGACACGACCGGCAGCTTCAGCAAAACGGTAAACCAGATTTTTTTCTGCCATGGCGCATTCTCCCCATAAAACGTTGATTCCGTTCTACCGGTACAACCGGAAAAAATAAGCGTGATACGAAATTGCAATTTTGGTCTTACCACTTCCATAGTATAATCTTCTTACCTTTGTCAATAAGCATTGTTTTTCAAGTAGCAAAAATACCGCGCCCAAATCACAGCAGCACAGGAACTTGGCGATCCCTGCGCCCCTCTCCAGAGAACAACTGATTCATGCTTGTCGTGTTTTGATTCATTTTTGATTCATTTACAAATAACTGTTTTTTATGTTTTTTATCAGTTATTTTACGTTTTTGATTCTTTTTAAACTCAGCAAAGCTGGAAAATATCCCAACGCGATTGGGCAACCACATGAAATAAAACGTTTTTTGATCGTGGAACAATCCTTGCTATACTTGCCAAATCAATGCAAGGGCAACCAATCATTCACAAAGGATCAAACTATGAGCGATATCTACGTCATCTGCGCAAAACGTACAGCTTTTGGCTCCTTTGGCGGAACGCTTAGCGAGCTGACCGCCCCGGAACTGGCGGCACAAACCATCAGGCATATTCTGGATGTCACAACACTGCCACCCGAGGCAATTGACGAAGTTATTATCGGCCAGGTTCTCCAGGGGGGCGCTGCCCAGGCTCCGGCGCGTCAGGCCATGCGCTTGGCAGGCATTCCGGACAGTACCGCGGCCATGACGATCAACAAGGTCTGTGGCAGCGGCCTGAAGTCTATCATGCTGGCGGCTGATGCAATCGCCCTCGGCAACGCCCACATCGTCCTTGCCGGTGGTATGGAAAGCATGTCTCAAGCGCCTTACGCACTGCCTAAAGCGCGCTTCGGTCAGCGTCTCGGCAATGGTGAACTGGTTGATCTGATCATCTTCGACGGTCTGCGCGATCCCTATTCCGGGCGCCACATGGGGGAGATCACTGATGACTGGATTCAAACCCACGGCCTGACCCGTGAACAGCAGGATGCCTTTGCCGGACGCTCTTATGAGCGATCCCGGGCCGCTGTCAGCAACAACACCTTTGCCGACGAACTGACACCGATCGTTATCAAAACCCGTAAGGGAGAAACCACCGTTGCGGCTGACGAGGAACCTTTTCGCGGCGCAATAGACAAACTCGGTGACCTGCGTCCGGCATTCAGCAAGACCGGAACCATTACCGCCGGCAATGCTTCAACCATCAACGATGGCGCGGGAATTTCTCTACTGTCCAGCGAAGAAGCAATAAAAACCCACAACCTCAAGCCGATCGCCAGGCTGGTTGCCGGCGCAACCAACAGCATTCACCCAGACAAATTCGCTGAAGCTCCGATCGATGCGATCAGCAAATGCTGCCGTAAAGCCGGGCTCAAGTTAAGCGATATCGGCCTGTTTGAAATCAACGAAGCTTTTGCCGCTGTTCCTCTGGTAGCGATCAACCTGCTTGGACTTGATCCAGAGAAGGTCAATGTCAACGGCGGTGCGGTCTCGATCGGTCACCCCATCGGCGCCAGCGGCGCGCGCCTGACCGCCACCCTGCTCCGCGAGATGAAGGTCCGGGGCGAGAAATACGGCCTGGCGACCCTGTGTATTGGTGGCGGTGAAGCGGTAGCAGCGATCTTTGAGCTGATTT
>NZ_JCBCBS010000160.1:0-26690 GCF_059864205.1 Pelovirga sp. | reverse complement strand
CAGGGTGCAGAAAATTATTCCCTGCTTGGTCTGGCCAAGGGCGCGGGGATGATCCATCCGGACATGGCCACCATGCTCTGCTTCGTGATGACAGATGCCCTGATCGACAGCAGCGTTCTTCAGCAGATGCTGACGCGTGCGGTGGCGCAGAGCTTTAACGCGATCACCGTCGACGCAGACACTTCGACCAATGATATGGTCCTGTTGCTGGCCAATGGTGCCGGCGGTTCAGAGATCATTGCCGGTAGTCAGGCGGCCGATATCTTTGAACAGCATCTGAATCGGGTGCTGCTCGATCTGGCAAAAATGATTGTCCGTGATGGTGAGGGGGCCACCAAGCTGGTGAGGGTTATGGTGAAGGGGGCGCGAACGGCTGAGGATGCAAGAATCGCAGCGCGCTCGGTTGCGACCTCGTCCCTGGTCAAGACCGCATTTTTTGGGGAGGATGCCAACTGGGGCCGGATTATCGCCGCTGCCGGCTATGCAGGAATCGACCTGGATCCGGAGCGGATCGATATCAGTTTTGATGAGGTCACCCTCGTCAGAAACGGCATCTCAACGGGAACCGCCGATGAAGCCCGTGCCAGTGACGTTCTTAAAAAAGAGAGTTTTACTGTCACTGTGGATCTGCACATTGGCCATGGGGAGGCCAGTTATTACACCTCTGATCTGAATTACGAATATGTCAGGATCAATGCGGACTACCGCAGTTGAATGAAGATGGAAAACCTCGCCCGGATGATCGACCACAGCCTGCTTGCTCCAACGACAACGACACAGCAGATTGCCTGCCTCTGTGAAGAAGCCGTGGAGTATGGTTTCGCTTCCGTTTGCATCCCCCCCTGTCATGTTTCCAGCGCGGCCAAAAGACTTTACGGATCGGATACCCTGGTGGGAACCGTTGTCGGTTTCCCCTGTGGCTATACGACACTGCGCCAGAAGGTGCAGGAAGCCGTCGATTATATCAATGCCGGTGCCGGTGAAATTGACATGGTCGTCAATATCGGCCAGACCCTCGAGAGCCGCTTCGATCTGATCCATGAAGAAATCGCCCAGGTGGTGCTGGCTGCCAGGCAAGTGCCGGTCAAGGTAATTATTGAATGTTGTTTTTTGACCGATGATCAGAAGCGCATGGCAGCCGCGACAGTCGTCAACGCCGGCGCTGCTTTTGTCAAGACCTCCACCGGCTTTGGCCCTACCGGCGCTGTGGTTGAGGATGTCGCGCTGCTGGCTGCTGTGGTGAATGGGCGTATCGGAGTGAAGGCGGCAGGGGGAATCCGCAGTCTGGAGACTTGTCTAGAAATGCTTGAGGCTGGGGCCACCAGAATTGGAACCAGCGCGGGGGTACAGATGATGCGACAGTGGCAGACGCAGTTGGGCGTTTGAAGATTATGTTCAAGCGGATTATCGTTATCGTGCTTGATGGCGTCGGTGTTGGTGCGCTGCCCGACGCTGCTGACTATGGTGATGCAGATGCCGCCACCCTGCAACATGTGGCAACGGCCGTCGGTGGTCTTGATCTGCCCCATCTGGAGCATCTGGGTTTGGGGTGTATTGTTCCCATCGATGGGGTTGCTGCGGTTGAGAACCCCATGGCCTGCTGGGGCAAGATGGCTGAACAGAGCACCGGCAAGGATTCGGTGACGGGTCATTGGGAGCTCGCCGGCGTCCTGCTTGAAAAAGGCTTTGCCACCTATCCGCAAGGTTTTCCACCAGAAATTATCGATGCCTTTATCTCCGTCGCAGGCATCGCACCCCTGGGCAATATCGCTGCCAGTGGTACCGATATTCTGCGCCAGCTGGGGGAGGAGCATCTGCGCACCGGTAGACCCATTGTTTACACCAGCACCGATTCGGTGTTTCAGATAGCCGCCCACCAACGGCTTATGTCGTGCGATCAGCTCTACGCTCTGTGCCGTGCTGTCTTCGAGATATTGACGCCCTACAATATCTGCCGGGTGATTGCGCGACCCTTTGCCGGTGACAGTGCCCAGTCGTTTTATCGAACCTCAGGGCGGCATGATTTTCCGCGGCGACCACCGCAGCCGACCCTGTTGGAACAGTTGCAGCAACGGGGGGTTATCACCTGCGGCATCGGAAAAATTGAGGACCTCTTTGCCGGTCAGGGGCTGGACCGCAGCGTGACAACAGATGATAACCGGATGGGGATGGCGCAAACGCTACAGGCTCTGACCGAGGTTGACAGGGGGCTGATTATGACCAACCTGGTCGACTTTGATATGGGTTACGGACATCGCCGTGACCCAACCGGCTTCGCCCGCGCGCTGAAGGATTTTGATGCCTGGCTGCCACAGCTGTTTGAGTCGCTTGAGGCGGAGGACCTGGTTGTGATCACAGCCGATCACGGCTGCGATCCGACAACGCCGGGAACCGATCATAGCCGTGAATATGTTCCATTGCTTGTGGTGTCCCCAGGGCTTGAGCATGCGGTTAATCTGGGGGTGCGCGCCAGTTTTTCGGATCTTGGTGCAACAGTGGCGGAAAACTTTGGTATGATCAACCACAGGGGGAAAAGCTTTCTGTCTGAGTTGCGACCCTGAAGGCGAGGATTGACCGGAAACTTCAGTCAAAGGGATGGCTATGATTAAAAATCTGTTATTGCTGGTGGTGGTTCTGGGGATCAGTCTGAGTGCGCAGGCTGCTGAGCTTGAAATTTTGGATAAAGCGGTCACAACCGCTATCAAAGACCAGATGCCGGTCGATCACATCGGATCTTATCCGGCCGATTATGGGAAACTTTACTTTTTTACCCGGGTTGTTGGTGCCAGCCTGCCAACCGAGATCACCCATGTCTGGATATTCGAGGATCAGGAAATGGCACGGGTCAGCTTGCCGGTTCAGTCGCCCGACTGGCGAACCTATTCCTCAAAGCGCTTTCTGCCGCAGTGGGCAGGACAATGGAAGATTCTTGTGCTGGATGCGCAGGGACGACAGATTGCCGAGGACTCCTTCGCTCTGGAGTAGGGGCTTCGCTCGATCCCCGTCACAGGACAATCAGCAACAACAGGCCTGACTGTCCGGCGACGGGAGCAGCTCTGCTGTTTATTTTTTGCTGTTACGCTGTGCACGTGCTTTGGCGAGGTTGTCGGCCAGGCCGCGGTCAACGGCCATCTGGCGGCGGCTTTCCGAGTAGTTTTTTGCGGCCAGAGACTGGCCGCGTGGAACGTTGAACTTTTTGCGGTATTCGCCGGCGGTCATGTCGTGGCTTGTCTTCAGGTGGCGAGACAGGGTTTTGAACCCTTTGCCGCAGATCATGCAGTAGATTGTATCTTTACCAAACGCCTTTTTGAGACTGATAGCAGGTTCTGAATCGGATGATTCTTCTGTTTCCAAAGCCTCTCCTTTTTCCAGTGCTGTCAGTGTTGCGTGTAGTTCCGTTAATTCGACAATTAATTCTTCTTTTGTCATCGGGGTTGTAGATGCATGAGCAGCAATAATATCAGCGGCCATTTTCATAATAGATGACATAATGTGTTTTTCCCTTTCGTTGGTTTAGAGTCAGCAGGCGTTATGTGTTACTGAAACATGCGTGTTTTGTTTCTGTGAAATTGTTATCTTACTAAATCATTCTTCTGCAGAATATCAAGAAGAAAAAAGAAATCTATCCGTTTTTTAACTCGTCACTTGTTTTTTTCATATTGCAGGGTCTGGTGATTATCATTCTTTGTCGTGCATGACCGAAAGAGATTTATGAATATCAGGGAATCACAAGAAGAAAGCGAGCTCCGTTTCCTTTCGCAGCAGGCTTGTTACAGTGCAAAAAGTCAGGGACGACAGTATCCTTCCAGATCTTGTTCTATTCGAACTGTTTTTCAACACGACCGCGACCGGATTCTTCACAGCAAGGCGTTTCGTCGTCTCAAATATAAAACCCAGGTTTTCCTGTCCCCGGAAGGGGATCACTACCGCACCAGGCTCACACATACACTGGAGGTTTCGCAGGTAGCGCGGACCGTTGCACGCGCGCTGCATCTTAATGAAGACCTGACCGAAGCGATTGCCCTGGCACATGATCTCGGGCACACCCCCTTTGGTCATGCGGGGGAGAAGGTTCTTGATGAATTGGTTGGCGGCGGCTTTCACCATGTCCGGCAGAGCCTTAGGGTCGTCGATATCCTTGAGAAAGATGGCAGTGGGCTGAATCTGACATTTGAAGTCCGTGATGGCATTCTTAAACATTCAAAAGGGCAGGGTGGTCTCTTGACTGTTCCCGCGGAACAGCTTGCCTGCACCCTCGAGGGGCAGATCGTCAGGCTGGCAGATATTATTGCCTACGTCAGCCATGATCTGGATGATGCCATCCGTGGAGGGGTTATTTCTGAGGCCGATGTGCCGGCTGAAATCACGGCCGTTGTTGGCATCCGTCACTCTGTGCGGATCAATCGTATGGTGAGTGATCTGATCTGTAACTCCATGGCAGCAGACCCCTTGTACATTCAGCTGTCAACGGCAATGGATGCCGCTGTTCGCGCCCTAAGAAGCTGGTTGTATGCGCATGTCTATCGTGCCCCTGTGGTTCAGGCTGAGTTTGACAAGGCGGCGTCGTTGTTGCGTCAGTTGTTTCGATACTTTGTTGAAAATGAAGAGGTTTTTTTACAGCACGGGGGGCACCGATATGAGGGGGATGCCCTGGAGGTGTCGGTCGCAGATTTCCTTGCAGGGATGACCGATCGCTTTGCCCTGGCATTGTACCGGCAGCTGTTTCTTCCCAAACCGTGGCAGGCCGCTTGACAGGTGCCGGTCTCCATGCTAGTTTTGCAAAGATTTTCAAGGAATAACAGGGGGTTCTGTCAACATCGGAGCGATAATTCACAGCACTGAGCAGTGATCTGCAAGATTCCGTAAGTTGCTGCGAAGTCAGACGTTACTAAAGGTCGGGCGCTTAATTGCCGAGGGCACGAGGAGACTCAATGAAGAAGAAACTGTTGTTGGCCGATGATAGTATCACCATCCGGAAAGTTGTCGGCATGATCTTCGCTGCCGAAGATTACGAACTGTTGGTCGCCGGCGATGGCAACACCGCGTATGAGATGGCGATTGCTCACACGCCGGAGCTGGTGATAGCTGATGTTTCGATGCCGGGCAAGGATGGTTTTGAACTGTGCCGTGCGGTAAAAAGTCATCCGGCTCTTGCAGCAACGTCGGTGCTGCTGCTGCCCGGCGCTTTTGAGGTGTTTGACGAGCAAAAGGCGGCCCTGGTCGGAGCGGACGGATGGCTGGTAAAGCCCTTTGAATCGAAGACTTTGATTGACAAGGTTAAGGCTTTACTTTCAACCAAACCGCTGCGGATTGAGCCTGTTGAGGATACCTTTGAAGACAGTCTCTATCAACCGGAAGACGCTGTTGCTGCCGCCCATGGATCCGTGGATGATACTGAGGAGATGCCGGAGGTTCCGGTTGAAGAAGAACTGAGCATTGAGGATGACGATCAGATCTGGGGGTCGGTTTCCTTTGAAGAAGAAAATCTGAAGCCCCATGATCTGCTGGCGGCAACCGATGCCGATGCCGATGAAGAGGAAGAGGACGTGGAGCCGGAGACAGATTCCCCCTGGGATGACATCCTGTCAGTTGAAAATCCTGGTGCTGCAGAGCCGGCTTCGGAAGCCGACGAAGATGAGTTGGTCGAGCTGATGGAAGAGGATCTGCTCGACCAGGAGGATCTGATTGAAGACAGGGAAACCTTTGTCGGTCACGATGAGGATGATGCGGATGGCTTCGAAGCAGATTTTGATGATGATGCGGATAACGGAATCCTCGATCTGACCGAGGATGACATTGTCGCATCAACAGACCTGGCGGACGAGCCCCTTACGGAGCAGCACAGATCCGAAGAGACCGAACCTGTCCATGAGTTTGCTGCTGCTGACAGTGCTACCACAACAGCGGGGGGACTGTGGCCTGATGATGAAGCGGATGAGGAGACAAAGTCTCTGTCTGGCGACGAAGACGATAGGGATTTTGTCTTTGGTGTCAATGAGGATGCTTCTGCTTCTGCAGAGCTGACAGCGGAGGAGGAGACCCCGGGATTTGTCTTTGCTGATGGCCGGGAGCTTCCTGTTGCTGAGTCCGCCGATGCACAGGACCATGATTTTATCTTCGTTGATGACGAAGGGGGCAGTGTCAACACCGACATTGCTTTTGCTGAAGAGGAGGCAACACCCGAATTCGCTTATGTCGCAGCCTCAGCACAGGAGGCTGAAGCAGAGGACAGCGATCTGCCTTTGCACTCCGAAACTCCGACTCCTGCTGCACCAGGTCGGCAGATTGAAGATCAGTTGTCCGCCTTGTCCGAGGAGGAACTCAAGCAGATCATCGAGCGTGTTGCCGGTCCGATGATTGAAAGGCTTGCCGGGGAGCTGCTTGAGAAGATGGTCTGGGAGGTCGTGCCTGACCTTGCCGAAGCGCTGATCCGTGAGGAGATACAAAAGATCAAGACAGACAACAACTGACCCATCAATGACCCCTTAAGCCGTAAGACGTTTGATCAACAGCCTGCAGCGGGGATCTGCGGAAGTCTTGACTTCCCTGGACTCCCCGCTTTATTGTCTCTGCTCAAAACCGGCCGGGGGCCATCAGAAATGTTCTTAAATACAGCGAAACAAAGGACTTGCACAAAATGAACGAGCACTTGCCAAAAGCCTACGACCCGGCTCAGATTGAGCAGAAGTGGTTTGATATCTGGGAGCGCCGCGGGGATTTTCGCGCCGATGAAAATTCTGACCTTCCCGCCTATTCTATCGTTATTCCACCCCCCAATGTGACCGGTGTCCTGCACATGGGGCACGCACTGAACAACACACTGCAGGATATCCTCTGTCGTTGGAAGCGGATGTGCGGTTACCAGGTGCTGTGGATGCCGGGTACCGACCATGCCGGCATTGCCACCCAGAATGTCGTTGAAAGGCAGTTAACAGCGGAAGGGCTGGATCGTCACGAACTGGGGAGAGACGCTTTTGTGGAACGGGTCTGGCAGTGGCGTGAAGCCTCCGGCGGCCAGATTATTCACCAGCTCAAGCGCCTCGGAGCCTCCTGTGATTGGGAGCGCGAGCGTTTTACCATGGACCAGGGGCTGTCCGCTGCGGTTCGCGAAGTTTTTGTTCGTCTTTATCAGGATGGATTGATCTACCGGGATAACCGTCTGATCAACTGGTGCCCTCGCTGTCATACCGCCTTATCAGACCTTGAGGTTGAACACGAGGACAAAAAAAGCCATATCTGGCATCTGCGTTATCCGGTCGCTGGTTCTGATCGTTTCATCGTGGTTGCGACAACCCGGCCGGAAACCATGCTCGGTGATTCTGCTGTCGCCGTTCACCCTGAGGACGAACGTTATCAGGATCTGGTCGGTAAAAATATTCTGCTGCCACTGGTCAATCGGGAGATTCCGGTCATCGCGGATGATTACGCGGACAAGGATTTTGGCAGCGGTGCAGTGAAAATGACACCGGCGCACGATTTCAACGATTTCGCTGTTGGCAAGCGGCATCATCTGGAATTTATCAATGTGCTTGATGAGTCCGGTAATATCAACGAGCTGGGGGGCTCCTATGCAGGGATGACCGCCCTTGCTGCACGTCAGCAGATCGTTGCTGATCTGGACGCCCTTGGATTACTGGAAAAGGTAGAAGAGCACACCCACGCCGTTGGTGAATGTTATCGCTGTCGCGCCACCATTGAACCCTATATGAGCAAACAATGGTATGTCGCTGTCAAGCCGCTGGCGGAGCAGGCTATCGCTGCCGTGAAAGCAGGTGACACCAGAATCCTGCCGCTGCAGTGGGAAAAAACCTATTACGAGTGGATGAACAATATTCAGGATTGGTGTATCAGTCGCCAGATCTGGTGGGGGCATCGGATCCCGGCCTGGTTCTGTGACAGCTGTGATGAAATCAGCGTTGCCATGACCGATATCACCTGCTGTGAACATTGCGGCAGTCAAAAGATCCGCCAGGAAACCGATGTTCTTGATACCTGGTTTTCCTCTGCCCTGTGGCCGTTTTCGACTATGGGCTGGCCTCAGCAGACAGCGACCCTGCGCAAATTCTATCCGACCAGCTGCCTGGTGACCGGTTTTGATATCCTCTTTTTCTGGGTGGCGCGGATGATGATGATGGGTCTGCGCTTTATGGATCAGGTCCCCTTCAAGGAGGTTTACATTCATGCTCTGGTGCGCGATGCCCAGGGGCAGAAAATGAGCAAGAGCAAAGGGAACGTCATCGATCCGTTGACCGTTGTTGATGAATATGGTGCCGATGCTTTCCGTTTCACCCTCTGCGCCTTTGCCGCTATGGGGCGCGACATCAGGCTGTCGACGGAGCGCATAGGCGGCTATCGTCACTTTGTCAACAAACTCTGGAACGCCAGTCGTTTTGCCCTGCTGAACCTGGAAGATTTTGACCCGGCAGCCATCGATCTTGACGCCGTGACGCTCCCCCCTGCAGAACAGTGGATTCTGCATCGCTACGATATAACGACACGGCAGATGAATCAGGCGTTGTCGGAATATAAATTCAATGATGCGGCGAGTATCATTTACGCCTTTACCTGGCACGAATTCTGTGACTGGTATCTGGAGTTGAGCAAGCAACCCCTCTATGGTGACGACCCGCAAGGGCGTCTGCAAACCCAGGTCGTTCTCTATACCGTCCTTGAGGGTCTGCTGCGCCTGCTGCATCCGATTCTCCCTTTTGTAACAGAGGAGATATGGCAGACGCTGCCGGGACAACGCCCTGCTGTATCGATCATGCAGGCAGCCTATCCGTCAGGGAGCGGATTTGTTACCGATCAGGCCGCAGTCGCCGATATGGAAGTGGTCATGGATATCGTGCGTGCCATCCGTAATGTGCGGGGCGAGCTTGATCTGCCGCCGGGGCAGCGGATCAGGGTATTGCTTGACTGCAAAAATGAAGCAACAATGGCAGCCGTAAACAGCGGTGAGGTGGCGATCATCAGTCTGGCCCGGGTCGCTGAATTGACCGTCGGCATAGGTACCCTGCGCCCTGAGGATGTCGCAACCCAGGTTGCCGGCGATGTCGAAGTGATGATTCCCCTGACCGGTCTGATCGATCTGGCAGAAGAGGAATCGCGCCTGCGTAAGGAGATCGACAAGGTTTACAAGGATGTTGATTTTTTCAGCCGTAAATTAAGCAATGAAAAATTTGTCCGCAACGCCCCGCCGCAGGTTCTCGATAAAGATCGCGCGAAGCTTGCCGCGGCCACCGAAAAACATGATATTTTACAGCTGGGTCTGCAGAAGATCCTGACCTTGCAGGCATCACGTAAAGAAACGGAAAGGCTCTGAATGAGCACTGGAATTTATCTGCGGACCGATTTTTTTGTTTAAATTTATAACAATGTTTAGTATACAGTATACTATTTGATTATCACATAATCGCTGGGCCAATGATAACTGCTTTGGTATTGTCAGTCTGACTTTTAAAAAAGGATGTCGACTATGACCAGGAGGCTGAATACGTGGCGTGGGCCACCAGGCCAGAGTTGCAAATCTCGGTTTCAGGAGGAGAGGAGAGCTGGACCGGGTCGTTAAGCTGATATCGCTGATTGAATTTGGGAATTTATCCCTTCATTGGCCATCATTCACACTCTTCGAGGGACGTTCATTATGAATCTATTGACAAGCACTGTTGGAAGAAAAATTCTGATGGCTGTGACCGGGCTGCTGCTGCTCGCGTTCGTCACAGTTCATCTGATAGGCAACCTGTCGGTCTTTGCAGGCCCCGACAGCATCAATGCCTACGCCAAAGCTCTGCAAGACCTGGGTCCGCTGGTCTGGTTGTTCCGTCTGGGTATGCTCGCTCTGTTTGCGATCCATATCACCTTCGGCATCCAGCTCTACATGGAGAACAAAGCGGCCACTCCTGAGCCCTACGCTATCGAAAAAAACCTGGTCACCAGTTTTTCTGCCAAGACCATGATTTTCACCGGGCTGATTATTCTCCTGTTCCTGCTCTATCATCTGCTTCACTTTACCATTCAGGTGACCAATCCGAGCATCTCTGCTGTGAATCTGCCACTGGACGCAGCATCGCGTCTGGATGTTTATTCGATGATGGTCTTCAGTTTTCAGAAGGTCTTTATTTCCCTGATTTACATTCTTGCCATGGTCGCGCTGCTGTTGCATCTGGCGCACGGGATTTCAAGCTGGGTTCAGACCCTCGGCTGGAGTACCGGGCCGAGCCAGGACAAGGTCATCTCTATCGGCAAGATACTGGCTATCGTATATGGGCTGGCGTATATCGCTATCCCTTTGTTAATCCTCGCTCGCATTGTGAATTAGGGGGCTTATTGTGATATTAGATGGAAAAGCACCTACAGGTCCGATTGAAACATCCTGGGACAAACACCGCTTTGACATGAAGCTGGTGAACCCTTCCAACAAACGTAAATACAAGGTTCTGGTCGTCGGTACCGGCCTCGCTGGTGGTGCTGCTGCGGCATCTCTGGGCGAACTCGGCTACAATGTGGAAGCCTTCTGCTATCAGGACAGCCCGCGTCGCGCTCACAGTATTGCTGCCCAAGGTGGTATCAATGCTGCCAAGAACTATCCCAACGACGGTGACAGTATTTACCGCCTGTTCTACGATACCGTAAAGGGTGGTGACTTCCGCGCCCGCGAAGCTGACGTCTGGCGTCTGGCACAGGTCTCCAACAACATTATCGATCAGTGTGTCGCCCAAGGGGTTCCCTTTGCCCGTGACTATGCCGGATACCTCGATAACCGCTCCTTCGGCGGTGCTCAGGTTTCGCGGACCTTCTTTGCCCGTGGCCAGACCGGTCAGCAGCTGCTGCTGGGTGCCTATTCGGCCCTGTCCCGGCAGATCAAAAACGGCTCGGTCAAAATGTTTGCGCGTCGTGAAATGCTTGATCTGGTTGTCGTTGACGGTGTTGCCAAAGGGATCACCTGCCGTAACCTGGTGACCGGTGAAATTGAGTCCTACTGGGGTGATGCTGTCATCCTTGCGACCGGTGGCTATGTTAATGTTTTTTATCTGTCGACCAACGCTATGGGCTGCAGTGTTACCGCTGCCTGGAAAGCTGTGAAGAAGGGTGCCTTCATGGCCAATCCCTGCTATACCCAAATTCACCCGACCTGCATTCCTCAGCATGGTGACAAACAGTCTAAACTGACTCTGATGTCTGAGTCCCTGCGCAATGATGGTCGCGTCTGGGTGCCCAAAAAAGCCGAAGATTGCGCCAAGCATCCCAGCGAAGTGCCCGAAGCTGCTCGTGATTACTATTTGGAACGTAAGTATCCGTCCTTCGGCAACCTGGCTCCCCGCGATATTTCCTCGCGTGCGGCCAAGGAACAGTGCGATGACGGTCGCGGTGTCGGTGAGAGCAAACGGGGAGTCTATCTCGACTTTGCTGACTCCATCAATCGACTTGGTCAGAAAACTATCGCTGAGCGTTACGGCAACCTTTTTGACATGTATGAAAAGATTACCGATGAAAACGGTTACGAACGGCCGATGCGCATTTACCCTGCACCTCACTATGCCATGGGCGGCCTCTGGGTCGATTACCAGTGCATGAGCAACATCCCCGGTCTGTTCGTCCTGGGTGAGGCCAACTTTTCGGTGCATGGTGCCAATCGCCTCGGTGCTTCCGCTCTGATGCAGGGTTTGGCCGACGGTTATTTCGTCATACCTTACACCATCACCCCCTATCTGGCATCGATCGAGCCGGGCAAGGTCAAAAATGACCATCCTGAATTCAAGAAGTCTGCTGAAGACGTTAGAAGTGAACTTGACAAGATGTTGTCGATTAAAGGCAAGAAAACTGTCGGTGAACTGCATCGCGAGCTTGGTAGCGTTATGTGGGAAGACGTTGGTATGGCTCGTAGCGACGCCAGCCTCAATCATGCTCTCAAGCGTATTCCGGAAATCCGTGAAGAGTTCTGGAACAACGTCAATGTCACCGGTAATGCTATGGAGCTTAATCAGCAACTAGAGAATGCCTGGCGTTTAGCTGATTTTATCGAATTTGCTGAAATGCTGGCTACCGATGCATTGAATCGCGAAGAGTCCTGTGGTGGTCACTTCCGTGTCGAACATCAGACCGACGATGGTGAAGCGATGCGTAACGATGAAGATTTCAGCTATGTTGCTGCCTGGGAGTTCAAAGGCGCCGGCAAGGCTCCCGAGTTGCACAAGGAACCGCTGAAATTCGATAACGTCAAGCTTGCCGTAAGGAGCTATAAATAATGAAACTTACATTGCATGTATGGCGCCAGCAGGGGCCGGAAGATAGTGGCAAACTGGAGACCTATAAAGCTGACAATATCAGCCCCGATCAATCGTTCCTCGAAATGCTGGATGAGGTGAATGATGATCTGATCAAGACCGGAAAAGATCCCATCGCCTTTGACCATGATTGTCGCGAAGGAATCTGCGGCATGTGTTCACAAGTGATTAATGGCCGTCCCCACGGTCAGCAAGAATTGACGACTGTTTGTCAATTGCACATGCGCCAGTTTAATGATGGTGACGAAATTTTTATTGAGCCCTGGCGTGCCAGAGCGTTCCCGATCCTCAAGGACCTGATCGTTGATCGTACGGCTCTTGACGTGGTCATGCAGGCTGGAGGTTACACCTCATGTCATACCGGCGGGGTTGCCGACGGTAATGCGCTGCTGGTCGGCAAGCCGGTGGCTGACTATGCCATGGATGCTGCCGAGTGCATCGGCTGTGGTGCCTGTGTAGCAGCCTGTCCGAACAGTTCAGCAATGCTGTTCACCAGCGCAAAAGTGGCTCAACTTGCGGTACTGCCGCAAGGTAAACCGGAAGCAAAGCGCCGGGTCAAGGCAATGACCGAAGCCATCTTGTCCGAAGGTTTCGGCAACTGCACCAACCACTATGAGTGTGAGGCGGCCTGTCCAAAAGGGATCAGCGTCAAGTTTATTGCCAAACTCAACCGTGAATACGTGAAGTCGATGATTCCCAGTTCCATGGACTAAAAAGTGCTTAAAAAAATGAAGTAACGTGCAGGGCGGATCGATAACGGTTCGCCCTGCTTTTTTTATCCATGGCACGTATTTAAACCTTGTCTCCGGCTCTAATCTATCGCTACTATTCAAAGGGTTGTTATTGTAAATTCTTAAGGGTCTCTTGCACTGTGAATATTATTGAATCACTGGCTGATATACCCGCCGACTTTTCCCCAAGTGTGGTTACCCTGGGTAATTTTGATGGCGTTCATTTAGGCCATCGCGCCCTGTTTCGTCGATTGGTTGATAGCGCCCGTAGCGATCACCTGCAGTCCGTGGTCTGTACCTTTTATCCCCATCCCCTCAAGGTCCTCGCTCCTGACCACGCGCCGTTACTGCTTAATACCAGAGATGAACGCCGTCGTCTGATTGCCGCCTCGCATGTTGATTGGCTGGTTGAAATACCCTTTGACCGATCCTTTGCCCAGCAATCACCGGAGGAATTTGTCGAAAAGATTCTGCTAGGCCGGTTGGCGGCTCAAAAGCTGGTTGTCGGTTATGACTATGCCTTTGGCCGGGGACGACGCGGCACGCCCGAATTTCTGCACGAATTTTGCCAGGCTAGAGGTGTCGCTGTAGATATCCTGCAGCCGGTCAGCGCCAATGGCCACCCTTACAGCTCAACCCGCATCCGTCAGCTTGTTGCCGCAGGTCTGGTGGCGGATGTTGTGCCGCTACTGGGACGTCACTACAATCTGTTTGGCGAGGTCGTCAGTGGCTTTGCGCGCGGGCGTGAATTGGGGTTTCCAACGGCAAATTTAAGCACTGAAAAAGAATTGATCCCGGCACCCGGGGTCTATGTTGTCAAGGTGCGACATGGTGACCTGGAATATGGCGGGGTGGCTAATATCGGTTATCGTCCGACCTTTGGTTGCCATGATATCGCTATCGAAGTTCATCTGCTCGACTACAGCGGCACAATTTACGGCGAAAAATTAAGGGTCTATTTTATCGAACGACTGCGCGAAGAGCGCACCTTTGCTGATGTCAGTGAGTTGTCTGCGGCCATCGCCGCCGATGTCCTCAGGGCGCGACAGATACTGCAACGCGTCCAGGTCGTACAATATCAGGAATATCTGGCACCACAAGAAGGTGGTAAGGGAGTTGACGGGTGATACAGGTGGTGACGGGTAAAACGGCTGTTTATGGTGTTTTTGGTGATCCGGTTGCGCACTCATTATCGCCGCTGATGCATAACGCTGCTTTTGTGCACTGTGCCATCGATGCCACCTATGTCCCTTTTCATGTGACCGCTGATGGGCTGTCCGCTGCCGTTGTCGCGTTAAAAGCTCTTAACATCAAAGGCATCAATGTCACCATCCCGCACAAAGAAGCGATTATCCCTTTACTGGATCATGTCGACCCGGCAGCCCGACAGATTGGCGCGGTCAACACGGTGATCAACAGCAATGGCAGATTGATCGGTTATAATACCGACAGCAGCGGTTTTATCCGCTCTGCCCATCAGGATCTCGGCTTTTCGCCACCAGGCAAACAGGTGTTGCTGTTGGGTGCCGGTGGCGCCTGCCGGGCTGCTGTTCAGGCGCTGCTGGCGGCCGGGGTGCAGCGCATAATCGTTGCAAATCGCAATCTTCAGCGTGCCGTTAACCTGATTGAATCCTTTCAGAGCGATGCAACACAACCACAGTTGGTGGCTGTTTCTTACCAATCAACAGAATTTTTACAGGCTGTTTCAGTTGCGGATCTCCTGGTGAATACCACCTCTGTCGGCTTGCATGGGGAAAACTTGAATTTTCTTACATTGGAGAACATTAAAGGTAGCGCTTTAATATTTGATATGATATATTCCAAAACTGGCACGGCGCTGGTTCAGGCAGCTCGATCGCGCGGGCTGGCAAGTATTGATGGTTTGAGTCTGCTTGCAGCCCAGGGTGAGGATGCATTCAATATCTGGACCGGGGAGAGCCTGCCTGACGGTTTTATGCGTCAGAAATTAAATGAATATCTGGATTAAATGGGAAAGGGATAACGGCATATGAGTGTCAGCCGGCTGGGTGAGTTGCTGATCAGGAACCAGATGATTTCCGATGATCAACTGGTAAAAGCTATTTCTGAGCAGAAAAAACAAGGGATACGACTGGGGGCAGCCCTTATCAAGCTGGGCTATATTCAGGAGCACGATCTTGCGACCTTTCTTTCCAAACACTACGGTGTTCCTTCCATCGATTTGAAAGAATTTGACATTGATCCTGCCGTTGTCAAACTGGTCCCCGCCGAGGTTGCCCAGAAATATCAGCTGATACCGATCAATCGGGCCGGTTCAACCTTGATTGTCGCCATGTCTGACCCATCCAATATTTTTGCCATCGACGATATCAAATTCATGACCGGCTATAATGTTGAGGTCGTTGTTGCATCCGAGGCAGCCGTCAAGGAGGCCATTGATCATTATTATGATCAGTCAGCCACCATGGCCGATGCCCTGGGTGAATTCGATGATATTGATCTGGAGTTGGTGGGTGATGACGAACTGGAGAATATCAATGAGCTGGAAAAAGCCAGTGAGGACGCGCCGGTTGTCAAGCTGGTCAACCTGATTCTTACTGACGCCATCAAAAAGAAGGCGTCCGATATTCATATTGAGCCCTACGAGCATATGTTTCGTGTGCGCTACCGGATCGATGGCGTGCTTTACGAAGTGATGAAGCCGCCGCGCAAGCTGAAAAACGCCATTACTTCACGTTTGAAAATCATGGCCAACCTGGATATCGCCGAACGCCGACTGCCGCAGGATGGGCGCATTAAAATCAAGCTGGGCCGCGGGGAGGAGATGGATTATCGCGTCAACTGTCTGCCGACCCTGTTTGGCGAAAAAGTCGTTCTGCGTCTGCTCGATAAAAGCAATCTGCAGCTCGACATGACCAAGCTCGGCTATGAAGAACAGGCGTTGAAATGGTTCAAACACGAAATCCATAAACCTTTTGGCATGGTGCTGGTTACCGGGCCGACCGGTAGTGGTAAAACCGTCTCTCTCTATTCAGCCCTGTCCGAATTAAACAAGGTCAGTGAAAATATTTCTACCGCCGAGGATCCGGTCGAATTTAACTTTGCCGGGATCAATCAGGTGCAGATGCACGAGGAGATCGGCCTCAACTTTGCCGCCGCACTACGCGCCTTTTTGCGCCAGGATCCGGACATCATCATGATTGGTGAGATTCGTGACTTTGAGACCGCTGAAATAGGTGTCAAAGCGGCCCTTACCGGTCACCTGGTTTTGTCAACCCTGCATACCAACGATGCGCCAAGTACCGTTAATCGTCTGCTGAATATGGGGATTGAACCCTTCCTGGTGGCTTCGGCCGTCAATCTGATCTCTGCCCAACGTCTTGGCCGGAGAATTTGTGCGACCTGCAAAGAACCGGTCACGCACCCCCTCGAAGCACTGACCACTGCTGGCCTGTCCGAGAATGAAGCGCGCAAGATCACTGTTTACAAAGGGCGTGGCTGTTCTGAATGCAATGATACCGGCTATCGCGGGCGGGTTGGTTTCTATCAGGTCATGCCGATGTTTGAACCGATTCGCGAGGCCATTCTGGCCGGTGCCAATACCGCCGAAATTAAAGCAGAGTCGATGCGTCTCGGAGTTAAAACCATGCGCCAGGCAGCACTCACCAAGATGGCGGAAGGGGTAACGACATTAGAAGAGGTATTGCGGACGACGATAGCCGATGATTAGGGGCGGAATGCGGTATGCGGAATATAGAATATAGAATATAGAATAGTGCAGATAAAATGATGTCCTGGATTTTCTTCTGAATTCTGTATTCTGAATTCTGTATTCCACTGCCCCGCTGTTTGTGGCGGGGTCGATTACTCACGGGGGTTACTTGTATGGCGAACATGCACCAGTTACTGAAAACCATGATTGAGCAGGGGGCTTCTGACCTGCATCTGTCGACCGGATCTGCGCCGCAGATCCGTATTGATGGTAAAATGCGGCCCATCGAAGCGCCGAAAATGACCGCAGCTGATACCAAACAGCTCTGTTACAGTGTCTTGACCGACGCCCAGAAACGCCGCTTTGAAGAAGAAAACGAACTTGATTTGTCGTTCGGGGTCAAGGGGTTGTCGCGCTTCCGTGGTAATATCTTTGTCCAGCGCGGGGCAGTGGCGGGGGCTTTTCGCGCTATTCCCTTCGAGATCAAAAGCTTTGACGATCTCGGCCTGCCATCGGTGGTCAAGAGCCTGTCAAGAAAACCGCGGGGCTTGATACTGGTAACCGGCCCGACCGGCAGCGGTAAAACCACCACCCTGGCGGCGATTATTGATGCCATCAATTCCGAGCGTAGTGAACATATCATCACTATTGAAGACCCTATCGAATATATCCACGCGCACAAAAAGTGCCTGGTGAACCAACGCGAGGTGGGTGCCGATACCAGTTCGTTTAAAAAAGCCCTTAAATATATCCTGCGGCAGGATCCCGACGTCGTTCTCCTCGGAGAATTGCGTGACATTGAAACCATCGAGGCGGCCTTGACCATCGCCGAAACCGGCCATTTGTGTTTTGCCACTCTGCATACCAATTCCTGCGTGCAGACCATGAACCGGATTATCGACGTCTTCCCAACCAATCAGCAATCCCAGGTGCGTACCCAGTTATCCTTTGTCCTCGAAGGTGTCTTGTCACAGGCTCTGTTGCCTAAGGCCGGTGGCCAGGGGCGCTGTATGTCGCTGGAGGTGATGGTCCCCAATGCGGCGATTCGCAACCTGATTCGCGAAGATAAAATCCACCAGATTTATTCGCAGATGCAGATTGGTCAGGACAAGTTTGCCATGCAGACCATGAACCAGTCTTTGTTCCTGCTGGCCCACAGTCGTCAGATTACTGAGGATGATGCCCTGACCCGTTCTCATGACCAGGACGAATTGCGCCAGATGTTTGCCAATCCACAGTCGGTGTTAAGTCGTAAACGAACCATCAATCCCGATCGAAAGATGTAACAGATCGTTGTAAAAGCTACTTGTGAAAGGGGAGGGCCATGCCGAAGTTCACCTGGACAGGCCGGTCAAAAGACGGAAAAACACAAAAAGGAACCATGGAAGCCGCCAGTGAAGGGGCCGTGACGGCCAGTCTGCGACGCCAGGGGATTCAGGTCACCAAGGTCAAGGGTGCCGGTGGTCTCAATGCTGAAATCAATATCGGCTTTCTCCAGCCCAAGATTACCACTAAAGACATTGTTGTCTTCACTCGTCAGTTCGCGACAATGATTGATGCGGGATTGCCGCTGGTGCAGTGTCTGGACATCCTTTCCAATCAACAGCCCAACAAAACCTTCAAGGATGTGCTGCTCAAAGTGAAGGCAGATGTTGAATCCGGCTCCACTTTTGCCGACGCCCTGCGCAAGCACCCCAAAGCGTTTAATGAGCTTTATGTCAATCTGGTTGCTGCCGGTGAAGTTGGCGGCATCCTTGATACCATCCTCAACCGTCTGGCGGTCTATATTGAAAAAGCCCTGAAGTTGAAGAAAAAGGTCAAGAGCGCCATGACCTATCCGACCACCATCGTCGGTATTGCCGTGGTGGTTATTGCTGTTATCCTCATTTTTGTTATTCCGGCCTTTGAAAAAATCTTTGCCGATTTCGGCGGTGCCTTGCCGGCACCAACCCAGATAGTTATCAACCTGAGCAACCTGATCCAGAATTACTTTATCATTATTCTGGTGCTGCTCTTTTTAGCCATCTTTATTATTAAAAAGATCTACGCCACCGACAAGGGGCGCCGGGCTTTCGACCGCTGGGCGCTGAAGCTGCCGGTTTTCGGAATGTTGATCCGCAAGGTTGCTGTGGCCAAGTTTGCCCGCACCATGTCGACGATGATCTCCAGTGGCGTGCCGATTCTAGATGGTCTGGATATCGTTGCCAAAACCGCCGGTAACCGCACCGTCGAAGATGCCATCAAACAGGTGCGCATCAGTATCAGTGAGGGCAGAACCATCGCCGAACCCCTCAAGGAATCAGGTGTTTTCCCGCCAATGGTCTGCCAGATGATCGAAGTCGGAGAGCAGGCCGGGGCGTTGGATACGATGCTCAGTAAAATTGCTGATTTTTATGATGATGAGGTGGATGACGCCGTCAACAACCTGACCGCAATGATGGAACCACTACTGATGCTGTTTCTCGGTACCACCGTTGGTGGTCTGGTTATCGCCATGTACCTGCCGATTTTCCAGATGGCCGGGAACGTTTAGCGGTACATGTCAGCGGGTGAACCTAGCGACAAGCAATTGACACGTTCAGAACACCGCAGTCTGGTCTGGTATCTGGTCTGCCGGACTGCGGTGATCACGCTGGTGCTTGGCGGTGCCGCATTCTTTTATTTTCACGGCAACCTCGCCTATTCCGTCACCCCGCTGTTTTTTCTGGTGGGAGCTTCCTACGCACAAGCTCTGATCACCGCTTTCCTGCTTCCACGTATCAGAACGGACGCTTTTATCACCCAGGTTCAGATTGTTTGGGATCTGCTCTTTGTGTCGGCTCTGATCCTGCTGACCGGTGTGGTTGAGAGTCTGTTCTCTTTTTTCTACCTGCTGGTGATTATTTCCGCCAGTTTCCTGTTATCACGACGGCTGACAATTCTCGCGGCAGCCTGTTCGGCGATCATGTTCGGTGGTATTCTGCTGCTGCAGTTTTACGACCTGCTTGGTCCGTTGACGGGTGAAAAAAATGTTGCCGATGCGGTTTATTTAAACTCCCTGTTTGTTCATCTGGTCGCTTTTTTTCTGACTGCTATTTTGAGCGGAACCCTGGCTGAGCGCTGGCGGCGCAGTGAAGAACGTTATCAGCGTAAAAATATCGATTACATCGAACTAGAGGAGATCAGCAAGACGATTCTGTCCCATATCAGCAGTGGCGTTATGTTGATCAACCCGCAAGGGCGTATCCGCTCATTCAATCAGGCAGCCAGTGAAATAACCGGCCTGTCCCTGCAACGGGTATATGATTATCCGGCGGCAGATTTTGTACCTGAAATCAGCAACAGCATTGCTTCAGGAAAAGGTCCGGCGTTTCGCGCAGAGGCAAACTATATCCATCCTTCGGGAGAAACTCTTTCTTTGGGTTATACCACCGCTGCGGTACGGAACAAGCGTGGTGAAGACCTGGGAACCCTGGTGACGTTTCAGGATCTGACCCAATTCAAAAAGATAGAAACCCAACTCAAACGGGCCGATCGTCTGGCCGCCATCGGCAGGCTTTCTGCGGGGCTGGCCCACGAGATTCGTAATCCGCTGGCCTCGATCAGTGGTTCTGTCCAGTTGCTGTGCGAAAACAATCAATTAAATGACGAAGACCAGCGCTTGCTGGATATTACGGTAAAAGAGACAGAACGGTTAAATCATCTGTTAACCGAATTTCTGCTCTATGCTCGTCCTCCAAAGCCGTTCAGGACCGCTTTGGATATGTCAATACTGCTCGATGAGTTGCACCAGCTGTTATTGCGTGACCAGCGTTTTGCTGACATCAATATACAAACCGAGGTATCGCACCCCTGCGTAGCTTTTCTTGATCGTGGTCAAATATGGCAGGTATTGTGGGATCTTGCCATCAACGCCGCAGAAGCCATGGCAGGTCAGGGACGATTGTTGATCACCGTCAGAGCTGAAAATAACTGTCTGTTGATCGTCGAGGACACTGGTCCCGGTATCGCTGAAGAGCACAGGGAGCGCATCTTTGAGCCTTTTTTTTCTACCAAGGAGCGGGGAACCGGGTTAGGTCTGTCAACCGTTTACTCAATAGTTGAAGCCCATGGTGGCACCATTCGTGCTGAGCAGTCCGCCCTCGGAGGGGAGAAGTTTATCATGAGCTTGCCGCAGGCTGCCGGAGGTGAACATGAGTAGTCATGGTGTAAGAATTCTGATCGTTGATGATGAACAAAGTCTGCGCGAAATGCTTGGCGTGTTGCTCCAACGTGAAGGCTACCAGATTGATGCGGCACAAAACGGCGAGGCTGCCCTGGAAAAAATTGCCGGCAATAGCTACGACCTGATCGTCAGTGATATCCGCATGCCCCGTCTGTCCGGTATCGATTTGCTGCGCCGGTTACGTGAACAGGATGACGAAACCACCACCATCATGATCACCGCGTTTTCCTCTACCGAAGAAGCGGTTGAGGCGATGAAACTTGGTGCCTACGACTACATCACCAAACCCTTTAAAAACGATGAAATCCGTCTGGTGGTCAAGAAGGCCCTGGAGCGGCGGCAACTGCAGCGCGAAAATCGTCAACTGAAACAACAGCTGGGTGAGCGCTTTTCGTTTAAAAATCTGGTTGGCGACAGTGTCGCCATGAAAGAACTGATCACCCTGCTTGAACGCATTGCCCCGAGTCGTGCCAACGTGCTGATCACCGGCGAGAGCGGTACCGGCAAAGAACTGGTCGCCCAGGCGTTGCATCTGGGCAGTGAACGCAAAAAACACCCTTTTGTACCGATTAACTGCGGGGCAATCCCTGAGAACCTGCTCGAGAGTGAACTCTTTGGTCACGAACGCGGCGCCTTCACCGGTGCCGACAAAAAAAAGCAGGGGCTGTTTGAAACCGCTCATTTGGGCTCCCTGTTTCTCGATGAAATTGGCGAACTGCCCATGGGGATGCAGGTCAAACTGCTGCGCGTATTGCAAGAGCGCGAATTCCGCCGCGTCGGTGGCACCAGCACGATCCCGCTGGATATCCGTCTGATCGCCGCCACCAATCAGGATCTGGCGGCCAATATTGCGCAAGGGACCTTTCGCGAAGACCTCTACTACCGTCTCAACGTCGTGACCATCGAACTGCCACCCCTGCGTGAACGGCGCAGCGATATCCCTTTGCTGATCCAGAATTTCTACCGCCGGAAAACCGGCCGCAACGACAACTATCAGATCGACAAACAGGCTCTGGAGCAGCTGCTCAATTACGACTGGCCGGGTAATGTGCGCGAACTCGAAAACCTGGTCGAACGTTGTCTGGTGCTGGGGGATCAGACATTGCTTACGGTCGATTGTCTGCCGCCGCAATTGCACCAAAAAACCTTGTCATTACCCGCTGACCTGCGCGAGATCCCCGCCGGATTCCATATGGAAAACTGGCTCGAAGAACAGGAACGGCAGATTCTCCTTGCCGCCCTCAAACAGGCCGCCGGTGTTCGCACCAGGGCCGCTGAGCTGCTCGGCATCAGCTTCCGCCAGATCCGTTATCGGCTGGATAAACTGGGTATCGGGGATCATTGAAACAAAGAATTAACGTAACTATTCAGCACTATCCTTGCGCAGGGTCTTTGGCTCCTGTGGTAAGGGTTTTTGTCGCCATGGACGGCGACAACAAGCGGTCATGGATGACCCAACGAGAAACAATCGCGTCCCTTGACATCGGATCCCTGATCCGGTGCTGAACAGTTACCTTCATTCAACAATTAAACACCGACCCCCGTGTGGACACTGGAGAGGTACTGAGGAGGAGAGGCGGGGAGGCGTGACCGCTGGTGCCGCATGAATGAAAATCTGATATGATAATTCCTGGCTTGAGAGATTAAATAAGAAGCAATGCTGCTGAGTGCCTGATGAACGAGTACGGATTTAGACCAAAGCTGCTTTTGCCGGTCTAATGAATAAGAATAGGGAGGTCAAACTATGATTGATCTGAGTACATTGCGGGCGCAGTACATAACAGATGAATCCGGTAAGCGGGTTTCCGTCATCTTGCCCATGGTCGATTTTAAGGCACTGATGGAGGATATCGAGGATCTTGCTGCCGTTGCAGAGCGGCGTGATGAACCAACTATTTCACATCAGCAGTTGATTGATGAATTGAAGCAAGAGGGCTTGTTATAAAATTCCAGGAGATTGCCAGTGTTTCCTTTACGTGAAAAAATCCACCAACAGCGAGAAGAAATCATCCAGGTCGCTGGTCGTCATCGTGCGGTGAATATCCGATTGTTCGGGTCTGTTGCGCGTGGCGATGAAAACGAGGCTAGTGACATTGATATGCTGGTTGATTTTCTACCGGGAGCCTCATTGCTTGATCAGGTCGCCTTGATTCAGGATCTATCGGATAAATTGCAGCGTAAAGTCGATGTCGTTAGCACCCGTGCACTCAATCCCCTTTTGCGTGAAGATATTCTCAAAGAAGCGGTTCAATTATGAAGAACAAGGCAGTTTATATCGCCGCCGCCCTCGACTGTATCCACCTCATCAATGACTACACAAAAGATTATCATTTTGATGATTTCAACGCCGACAAAAAGACTCAGGACGTCCCCAGTCCCCGACCTTAGGTGTTGACCCTACCGTGTGTGGTTTAAAGATTTTACCGTGACAAAAGTCTGAAGATTTTCCTCTGGCATCTCTCCATCTCTTGCGCCTCTGCGTTAGAACAGTCAGGGGACTGGCTCCGCGAGGTGCCTGTCCCCCTGTCCTTATATGAACGCTGATGCCCTTTAGACGAAAGTCTGATAAGATTAATTTCTAACGTTGAGATACAGAGGAGTTTTTATGGGCACTCAAAAAGTTTTAGAAAATGCACTGCAACTAAAACCCCAAGACCGATTGGTTCTGGTTGATCTACTGCTTGAGAGTGTTGATCGCCCTGATCCGACAATTGATGATATCTGGCTTGAAGAAGCCCAGCGGCGTCTTGTGGCCTATCGTGCAGGTAAAATGAAGACAATATCCATGGAGGAACTGTTCGGCGCATGAGGGTTCACTTTACTTTTCATGCCGGAAGCGAACTTGATGATTCTGTTGCCTACTACGAGTTACAACATCCTGGTCTAGGTGTTCGTTTCAAACAAGAAGTACGTGCTGCTATTGCCCGTATTTTGGAGTTTCCTGATTCCTTTCCTGCGATTAGGGGTTCAGTTCGTAAGGCGTTTGTTCGCGCTTTTCCTTACAAGGTGCTTTTTTCTGTCGAAGGTAGCAGTCTGATCATTCTTGCGATAGCCCATCAGCACCGACTTCCAGATTACTGGGTTGATCGGTAAAGCTTCGATTCCAAATTTTTTGGTTCTTTCGCATTTAAGTTGAAAGTCTCGGACTCAGCAGTCCGCAGTGTTGATGAATTTTGAGGAGGAAATAGACCACATCCTTGTAGCCGTAGGCCATCCTCTTCAGCCGCTTGATTTTATTGTTGATACCTTCGGAGATGGCTGACGTTATCCGCATCTGGAAGTAGTTCAGGATGTAGTGCCGCTTGCGGAAAAACTTCAGTGCCAGATCAACAAAGGCCGGTATTCTGGAAGCGAAGGCTTCACGGATCCACTGCCTGAGACCAGCCTGGGCCGTCTTGCGGCATCCGGCGCGGTAAACTTCGAGGAACTGTTCTTTGAGCAACATGGAACGGTAGACGGTGTCGTTCAGTTCAGCGAGTTGATCAAGAACAGTTCGCTGCCGCTTTGAGGGCTTGCCCTGCATCAGGATGAAGCGTTTGCGGCAATGCAGTATCTCCGCCAGGTCGGGATTCTTATCCTGCCTGGCCTTGCGGAGTTCTTCCTTGCGGACAGTGTCGACAGCATCATTGAGGTAACTTTTGACGTGGAAGTGGTCGAGAACAATCAGGGCGTTCTTTGCATGCTGCTTGATCGAGGACAGATAGCCCCTGGCCCCGTCACAGGCTGCCGCCTCGATGTTGGCTGATTGTTCCTCGCCCAAGTCAGCGAAAAAGGTGTCCATGGTCTGTTTGCCACGGCCGTCATGGTTCCAGATCACCTTGCGCTGCTCGATGTCGATGACGTTGGTGACGTACTTGTGCCATTTTTGCCAGGCGACCTCGTCAACGCTGATGTGGGTGGGAGCAGGCACCGGAGACAACTTCTCCCGTGCCAGTTCTTCCAGCATGCTGCGGTCGATGCGGTAGACAACTTCATCGTCGAGATTCAAGAACCAGCCCGCTTCGGCGTTGGTGGTGATGGAGGTCAGGCGATAGACCTGCTCGGCAAAACGGCGAGTGAAACGACCGCGCAACTGTTCAAACTGCTCAACGCGGATTTTGCCGTCAACAGGGCAGCGGACCTTGCGTTTGGGCACATAGAGAAAAGTTCGCTTGCCGCACAGTGGCAGGTCTTCCACACGGACCCAGCCGACACTGTGGACAGGCGTGTGGTGCACGTCACCGCAAGCGGAACAAACCGGCCCGACAGGGTCGATTAAGTCGACATAGAAATGAAGGCTGTCAGTGTTATGATCAAGCACTTTGACCACCTCAAAATTGGGCAAATCGAGCAGTTTCGTGATAGTCTTTTTCTGCATCGGGTTTCTCCTTCCGGATTGGTTTTTGTCGGCAAACAAAACCCTACCAGATTGGTTAAACCTGATGCACTTCTTTATCAGGCAGAATACAGCCTGTTATAGCGTTTCAACTTTTTTACGAATGAACCAATTTTTTTTACTGGCGATTTAGCCGCGATCAAAATCTGACAAAACACCCTTAAAGACAAAAATCTTTTCGACACGGTAAAGTCAACAGCAAAGATGACGCGGTCAAAGGCTTTAACGGAGAGGCGCAGAGAACAACATTGAATTTATACCTTTATTCCAAGCATTTCTTGGTGTACTTGGAGCCTTGGTGGCTGATTTAAACCTATGATCAAAAAATGCCACCAAGACACAAAGATCTCCAAGGGGGAGCAGAATCCAGGTTGCCACATTGCTACTCTCTCCGCCTCTCCAACTCTCGCGCCTCTCCGTTAAAGGTTTTTTGCCTTTCCCCTGAATTCTGTATTCAATATTCTACATTCTGCCCTTGTACCAATTTTTGTCACCCCACCTGACAATGATTGACACTCCATCATGAAATGTCACTTAATTATGTTGATTTGATGCGTTGGTTGTGCCCACACCGTTGCCGACAGGCTTTCGCCTGGAAAATAATACCAACTCATAAACTTCAATGATTGCAGAAAGTTAGGGCTTTTTACGTTGTCGTACTTGAACATCCTATCACCCGCAAAGTAACCAAATGATTACACTTGTGTCAATGGTGTTGTCTTTTTTTGCTTGCGTTCCAGTTTGCTAACCTGTCTCAAGCCGGTGGGCTCAGTTCTGCCGGAATTTTAAATCACCAACGGCGGTTCGCGCACCGCCAGGCGAGCGTTAGCGAGAGGGGGGCGCGAGGTTCATGTCTCCCTGTCCGTAATGAAATCAGGGCAGACACGCAGGTCTGCCCCTACGGTTTTTAATGACGGCTGTTGGTTCTCAAGGGTGTCACCTTATGGGCACCTGTAAAATCAGAACCGAAATAAAAAATGCCGTTGTAGGGGCAGACCTGTGTGTCTGCCCGATAATCGTTCGTGAGTTTACCCACTAACAATTTTTGTGACCTCCCACTGACAAAAATTGACCCTTCATCATGAAATTTCACTTATCTTTTGTCGCGAGGTCATCATTCAAAGCCTATATGCGTTCCAATGGATCTATTTATCGTCATAAACACAATTTTTTTTCACCGGTTATTTAAAAATAAAATCCTGTAGATCCAGCAAGGTAGAGACTCTTAATTAATCAAGGCCGCATTTTTAACCACCTTTGTTTTCTAAATTTATCTTTTCTTCCGGTTGTTGGCACTCAGCTTGCTTGAGCGTGAGTAAGCATAAAACGAACAAGCCGGCATGGGGTCCGGCACTCATTCACACTTTTACAAAAGGAGTTACACCATGATGTTGAGCAAGTTTCA
>NZ_JCBCBS010000125.1:0-2189 GCF_059864205.1 Pelovirga sp. | reverse complement strand
AAAAGTCAGGCACAGAAGCGCAACGCTGAGGCGTTGTCTGAGTTTCTGATCCCCCTGGAGATTCTTCCCTTCGGTGAATCAGCTACGCAGGCCTACGGGGCGATCCGGACATTGCTGGAGCAACAGGGAAAAATCATCGGGGCGATGGATTTACTAATCGCTGCACATGCTGTCTCGTTGGATGCTGTTCTAGTGACGAACAATGTGAAGGAATTCAAAAGGGTACCGGGTCTCAAAATCGAGAACTGGGTAAACACCAAGACCACCGAATCCTGATTCCAGAATCCCTTACCTCCGCCAAATTTTTACCCTCCACTCAATCAAAGATGATTTATAAGACGCCACCTCCTTCCCGTTAATTCGAGTGGCGCTAATTCAAGCCCAACTCAGGGAAAAGTCTGTGTTGTGTTGCTCATGGCCAAAACCTTTTTTACCTTGGATAAAGCAATGGGTGACTGGCGTTAGGCTCTACAGAGAAAGATGTCGCAGACAGCTAATCACCTCATCCAGTTCTTTCCAGGTCGTGGCTCGGCCCAGGCTGAATCGGATCGCCCCCATCCCCTCCTTCACAGGAACACCCATGGCGGCAAGAACGGGGGAGAGGGTCACTGAGCCGGCATGGCAGGCGGAGCCGGTGGAAGCAGCGACCTGCGGCATACGGTCGAGAATCTCAGCGCCGATAAGGCCGGCAAAGTTGATGTTGAGGGTGTTGGAGAGCCGCTGCGTCGGGTGTCCGTTGAGGGAGACCTTCGGGCCGAAGGTCTCCTGCAGCTGATCCCAGAAACGATCGCGCAGATCCTTTATCTGTGGCGCATCAATCCAACCGGCGGCTACTTCGCAGGCCGCTCCCAGTGCCACGGCCAGGAGGACGTTTTCCGTTCCGGCCCGCCGCCCTGATTCATGCCCGGCGCCATGGATGAAAGGCTCAATGCATGTCCCTTTGCGAATGTACAAGGCACCGATTCCTTTGGGGGCATAGAGCTTGTGTCCGGCCAGCGACAGAAGATCGACCCCGAGGGTGTCGACCCTGGTGGGAATCTTGCCGACACTCTGAGCCGCATCGGTGTGGAAAAGAACCCCTGCTTCGTGAGCGATGGCGGCGATCTCTGCAATGGGTTGGATCGTGCCGACCTCGTTGTTGGCATGCATTACTGAGATCAGAATCGTACGGGAGGAGATCGCCCGGCGCACATCGTCCGGATCGACACGACCAAATCGATCGACGGGAAGAAGTGTAATCTTTGCCCCCAGTCGTTCCAGGAAACGGCATGGTGCAAGGGTCGCCGGATGCTCTACCGTCGTAGTGATGATGTGGTCGCCGTGTTCCCGATGGGCAAAAAAGACTCCCTTGAGAGCATGATTATTCGACTCACTACCACCGCTGGTGAAGACGACTTCGGTGGGATCGCAGTCCAGAAGGCCCGCAACCTGCGCCCGCGCCCGTTCCACTGCGTCCTTGGCTGGGATCCCGGCCCAGTGCGGACTGGAGGGGTTGCCGTAATGCTGGGTCAGAAAGGGGCGCATCGCCTCCAACGCCTCATGGGCGATGGGGGTGCTGGCGTTGTAGTCGAGATAGATTTGCTTCGTCATGAAATACCTTTCACTTCGACTCAGGCCGAACTCTCTTCATGTGAGCGGATGGGTGGTGCAGTTCAGCCACCGCAAGAACCGCCGCAGCCGGAACCTGAACCGCTGTTGGCAGCCTTGAGTTCCGGATCAAAGATCACCAGCGGCGTGGTTCTGACCAGCTGTTGATACCAGAATTGCAACTGCTGTTGTTGCTGGGCCGCTGACAGACCTGGATCGCTGACATTCAGGGCCAGGTGCATGCTGATGATCATATCATATCGTTTTTGAGTTGCACGGGAAAAGCCGCCAAGCTGCCGAATCCCTTGGCCGGCAGTTGGTCAAAGTCGGCATGGTCGGCTTTGATCCTCTCGATTTCCGCAAAGACCTCGTCCTCGTAAACGACGACCTGGCTTTGCTCGGCCGCGTTCAGCAGCAGCTCGCGCTGGAGCAGTTCGCTCCACACCTGCTGGCGCAGCTGATTCAGCATCGCGGGGGGCGGCGACTGGGGTATAGATTCCATGCGTTGTTCGAGAACCGCCTGAAATTCATCGCGGGGTAGCAGTCGCTCCCCCACCCGTGCTACATAACGACTGGCCAGGCGCTCATCCTCAGCCCTTAAA
>NZ_JCBCBS010000123.1:0-3289 GCF_059864205.1 Pelovirga sp. | reverse complement strand
GGAAAGTTTCATGGTGTGCCCCCCTTTCTCAGGCATGACTGAATATAGTCCTCAAACAGGTCAACTGTCAACATTGAAGACAAAGTTACTTCATGGTTCATACGGCTTTCTCCCAGCTCGATTCTCGAATCCGAGGGATTCTTGGATTGGTTTGATTGGTGGGTTCTGACTTGCCAAAAATCCCTGACACAATACCTGAGACATTCAGAAATAAAGCAGGGGCAATAAACAAGGCTGGTATCCAACAGACAGTGGTCTTACGTCGGAGCGTCCAGGTTAAGTGGCTTGATGTGTGGCCTTTTACAATTTAACCCCGTAGTGACTCAGCACTGACACCATGAGAAAATAACAAACTACGGTAATTGCACCAGACAGGCCAAGGCTCAGATAAAAGTTCAATCCATGCTTCAACATTCTCGGCAGTACAAAAAATAGTGCCAACGAAGGAAGGACCAGCCAAAACACGCTTGATGCCAGAGTGCTGACCTTCTCTACATCTTTGGTGTCAATATAGAGCCAGAGTATCGCAAGCACTGAAACCAGGGGGACCGAAGCCAGTATGGCGCCAATCAGGGTGCTTCTCCTGGAAATTTCTGAAATAGCTACAATCAGCAATGTCGTTGTTGCAATTTTTACAAGATAGTAACTCAACTTTTTCTCTCTACTTTCAAGGTCTTTGTTGACGCATTATTGATTTTTGCACTTTGTTTTCAGTTTGACATAATGAAAGACTAAGATTACCCTTTTTCGCTGCGACGCCAAACCACTTCGGGAAAAGGTTGCGCTTCTAAAGATAGTAACGCAATACCCAAAAACTGTATAACCGTTGGCATGTGAAATGTGCGATGCTGACCATAGTGAACATGACTTCTCTGCTTCGACATACGACAACAAAACACTGCCTGACGCTGATGCTGGTAGTGGTCTTCCTGGCCGTGTCACTCTGGCAGTCTTCCCATGTGCATCACCAACATGGTCCTGAAAAAACGGAGCTTGCTTCCGTATACCAATCTTTTGTGTCCGGCTTTTCAGGCAGTCATCACGACAATGCAGAACACCACGGCGAACACAGCCATGATACACCTGATCAAACAGCACATTTGTATAAACATCAGCCCAGCTGGAAATCTCTTCGCGGCAAGACGGATGGTGACAGTACATTAAAAATACCCGTAGTCATCTGTGCTCGGGTCATCAGCGTGTCCCCCTCCGAAATCATCAGTATTCCATCTTCGCATGTCATAGAAAAGAATGGCATCTGGACCGCCGGGCGTCCACCTGCCCGTGCCCCTCCGTTCAGCGTCCCTCTTTCCTGATTTTTTCAATTACTTCACCCAAACAACCTTTGTTTCAGAAAGATCGCTATGAAATTGTTCAAAAACTACCGGGCCGGAAGTGGCCTGATGTGGGGTATTCTCCCGTTGGCGCTGGTTCTTGTTGGAGCGGCTGACGTGTTCGCCCACGGCGTGACCGCAGGCGACAAGGGATATATCCAGGAAATAAGCGGCGCCATGACCCTGCCATTCATCTATCTGGGAGCCAAGCACATGGTCACCGGGTACGACCACATTCTTTTTCTATTCGGGGTTATTTTCTTTCTCTACCGGTTCAAGGACATCGGCCTTTACGTCACCCTGTTCGCTGTCGGTCACTCGGTCACCCTGATCGCCGGAGTCCTGATGGAGATCAGCGTCAGCGCCTATCTCATTGACGCCATCATCGGATTGTCCATTGTATACAAAGCTCTCGACAATATGGGTGCGTACCAGCGCTGGTTCGGGTTTCAACCTAACACCAAGCTGGCCACGCTGATCTTCGGCCTTTTTCACGGGTTCGGCCTAGCCACCAAGATTCTGGAATACGAAGTCTCCGCTGAGGGTCTGGTGACGAACCTGATCGCCTTTAACGTGGGTGTGGAAGTGGGGCAGCTGATGGCCTTGGGCCTGATCCTCATCGCCATGGGATACTGGCGACGCACCGAGGGATTTATGCGCCATGCTTACGACGCCAACGTTCTGCTCATGACGGGAGGTTTTCTGCTCATGGGATACCAGCTGACTGGCTATGTTGTCGCCTGAATTAACCAACTCATTTCGTTTAGAAAAGGATATATACCATGCAGCATGCACCGAATCCGGCAGATCTGCCCTCAAGCGCAAAGCTCATTAAGTCAACGATCCTGGCCGCCGTAGTGGCCGCATTTCTTCTGGTTATCGCCATTTTACCCGCCGAGTACGGCATTGATCCCACCGGGGTTGGCAGTGTTCTGGGATTGACCAAGATGGGAGAGATTAAAACCTCCCTGGCGCATGAAGTTGCGGAGCAGAACACCGTAGCGCCCATAACCACTCTGCCCGCGAAACCAACCCAACAAGGCGTGGCGGAATCCGTCGAAACAGTGACTACCCTGCGCAAGGACAGCATGGAATTAACCCTGGTTCCCAACGAGGGCAAAGAGATCAAATTGGCATTGAACAAAGGGGAACGGGCGCGCTATCTCTGGTACACCGATGGCGGCGCTGTTAACTTTGATGGTCACTCCGATTCCGTCAAGCTCAAGATCGATTACAAGAGCTGGCAAAAAGGAACCTCACAACGCGAGGAAGGAGAACTTGTCGCTGAGTTTGACGGAAAGCATGGTTGGTTTTGGCGTAATCGGACATCAAAAACGGTAACAATCACACTGCAGGTGGAAGGGGAACACTCTGATATCGAAGAGGCAATCTGACTCTTGCAGAATCAACATGCCCGCAGTTGGTTGCGGGTATGTTGATTCATGCTTTTGAAATTCGACATGCTCCATGGTGGCATCGACGGTCTACGGTAAAATAAGCTTTCCTTTCTTATCGATCACCCTCGTAGAATAAGAAACGCTCTTAATCACCAGATCGAGGGCGTTTCTTATTTGTCACGACTTCTTGAACACGAACACCCCGCCCGGAGTGCTGGGTGGGGTGTTCCTGCTTTGCGACTATTTCAGGACATCTGTTGGCAGTTTTCAGAATAGATGCGGTAAACGGATGACCGGCTTATTCCGTAGTGGTCAGCGATTTCCATCTTGCTGCAGCCAGGGGCTTCATAGTCGTTGATCAGTTGGGATATTTCGTTCAGAATCAGCTTTGGTTTGGCTCCGAATTTTACACCCCTGGCCAGGGCGCGCATTCTGCCCTCGTATGAGCGCTCCCGGATAATCACCCTTTCAAATTCACCGATGGCAGAAAGGATATTGAATTGGAGTCGGCCATAAATCGATGTCGTGTCAATCCCCTGGTCCAGCACCACCAGATCA
>NZ_JCBCBS010000106.1:0-3318 GCF_059864205.1 Pelovirga sp. | reverse complement strand
CTTGCAAAAAGTCATAGGATGGCGACGCCATCAAAGGCTGAGTTTTTCCCATAGGGATTTACGGGAAATCCCCAGACGCTGTGCTGCCGCAGTACGATTGCCGTTTTCCTCATTAACGACACGAGCAATAAAACGTTGTTCAAAATCGTGCATGGCGTCGCGCAGGGGCTGGTCAGTGCGGAAGCATTGAATAATTTCGCTGCTGCCATCGCCACAACGGCGCAGTGGTTCCGGTAGCATCCCGGGGGTAATTTCCTTGCCGGGGGCCAGAACCTGGAGGCGCTCGATCAGGTTTTCCAGCTCGCGAACATTGCCCGGTAATGGGCAGTTCTGCAGTTGTTCGTAGGTTTCAATACTCAGTCGAATCGGATCTTTTGCGTAACGCGCCGCGTACTTTCCGATAAAATGATTGACCAGCAAGGGAATGTCTTCGCGCCGCTGCCGCAGGGGCGGCAGATACAATGGGATGACATTCAGCCGATAAAAGAAATCTTCACGGATGGTTCCTTCATCACGGAGCTCAGCCAGATCCCGGTGGGTGGCGGCAATCAGGCGAAAGTCGACCTTGATCTGTTTTTCGCTTCCCAGACGCCGGATGACACCATCCTGCAGAACGCGTAACAGTTTGACCTGCATCGTTTGCGGAATTTCGCCGACTTCGTCCAGAAACAGGGAGCCGCCCTGAGCCTGTTCCAGGTAGCCGCGTCGCGCCTGTTCTGCCCCGGTGTAGGCTCCCTTTTCCGTGCCGAACAGCTCCGATTCGAGGAGGGTCTCGGGGATCGCCCCGCAATTGACCTTGACCAGAGGGCCGTCGCAGCGGGGGCTGGAGCGGTGGATGAAATCGGCGGCCAGTTCCTTGCCGGTGCCGCTTTCCCCCTGCAGCAGGATGGTGGCATCGGTTCCCGCTGCGCTCTGTGCCGCACCGAGAAATTTGCGCAGGGAGGCGCTGTCACCGATCATTCCGGAGGTCTGATCTTTTTGTCGCAAGCTGCGGTTTTCAGCTTCAAGTTGTTGGAGATGAAACAGGCGTTTGAGTTTGAGCAGGAGCAATTCGGTGCGAAAAGGTTTGGCCAGATAGTCATGGGCGCCCTGTTTGAGGGCATCGACTGCAGCCTCAACCGTTGCCTGTGCCGTCATCATCATGATGGTGCAATCGGGTTGCTGGCCAAGGATCAATTCCAGCAGTGACATGCCGCTGATATCGGGCAGACGGATATCGATCAGAGCTACGGGAAAGATTTCATTGGCCAGAGCGTCCGCCGCCTGTTGACCGTCTTTGGCCGGAACAACCCGATAGCCGTTGTCTGTCAATACCTCGGTAAGCATCTCCAGATGAACCAGCTCATCTTCAACCAGCAGAATCTTGTTCCTATGCATGATCAGTTCCCCGGTAAAGAGCGTTCGGAATCGACAGGGTAAACGCTGTACGTCCGTCGCGATGGGTGTATGTCAGACTGCCACCATGATACTCGGCAATGCCCCGGGAAACAGCAAGACCCATGCCGGAACCATGGCCAGCCTCCTTGGTGGTAAAAAACGGGGTAAATATCTGGGCGGCAATGTCATCAGGAATGGGATCGCCGGTGTTCTGCACCTGCAGAACATAGCAATCGCCATCCAGCTCGGCCAGAAGTCTGACCGTGCCGCCGCTGGTGGTCGCGTCAGCCGCGTTGATGATCAGGTTGAGCGCCACCTGATGAATCTTGTCACGGTCGAGAAAGAGGATGGTGCGGGGGCAGCGGTTGTCGGTCAGTAGTCGGCAGCCGCTGTCTTTGATGGCCATGCGGGAAAACATCACCACATCATCAAAAAAAAGATCGCTGTCCACCACTTGCGGGGTGATTTCGCCAACCCGCGACAGGTCGGAAAGCTGGCCGACGATGCGACCAATGCGTTCGATGCTCTGGCGGACCAGTCCGATATAGCGCTGCACCGGTTCTCCGCCTTTGCGCTCAATCTGGTAAAGGGCGCTTTCAATACCGGCCAGAGGATTGTTGACCTCGTGGGCAACTCCGGAAACCAGACGACCAATGGCAAGGATCCGCTCATTTTCGAGCATGCGCGCCACCGATATCTCGCGCTCTGTTTCACTCTGATTAAGGCGCTCAAGCATGTCAGCAAAACTTTTTTGCAACAAACCGATTTCGTCCTGTCGAAAATGGTCTGTCGGCAGGGATGGCCGGTGCTCACCGACCATTTCCATGCTGCCGGTTAGTTCTTTTATCGGTTTTACCAGCAGGGTGCCGATGATCCAGTAGATGACCAGCGCCCCTGCCGAGAACAGGGCAGAAAAAAGAAAAATCTGGTATTCGAGGCGACCGATATCGCGATAGGCCGGTTCCATGGAAATTCCCACCCGCAAACTGCCCCAGCTTTTGCCGGCAATATTGAGCGGCATGGCGAGGTCGGCAAGGCGTTCACCGCCCTGGATGACGTCGATTTGGGTGAAGGCGTTGGCCTTAAGGGTCGCTATGCTTAGGGGGTCGTCGTAGGTGTTGCCATATTCCGACAGGCGATTATGTGCCAGTACCTGGCCGTTTTCATCAAGAACAAAAGCGTAGCGCACCACAAGGTTGGGCGTTGCCATAATTTCGGCGACAAAACTGTCAAGCAAGCCGCCTTCGTGAATGACGCCGAGCTCCTCATACAGCAGGGCGTTAATGATCGGGATCGCCATGGTTGAAATCAGCATCTCCCCTTCCCGCGAGGCTCGATCCAGTAAAGATCTCTTCTCGTTTAGCCACATCCATCCACCCCAGATGCCTGAGGAGGTGATGGTGAGCAGCACCGCAAGTAGCATGAAGCGGGCGCGCAGACCGATCTGTGGGCGCTTCAGTGACATCCGAGGCCGCACCCGGTTTTGTTGTTGAGCGTCAATTCTATAATGTCCCTGTAGTTATCGATGCCGACACTGACGAAGCCATGGGCGAACTCCGGATCCCACTGAATGAGGTGTTGTTTTGTCCGGGGATCGGATGGGTCGATGGCCAGCAGTGCTTCTTTCATTGCCGCCACCAGATGGGGATCTACATTTTTGTGCACCACAATGGGAACGGCCGGCACCGGATCGGAAATGGCAAGAAACCGCAACCCATGTTCGCGATAACGGTAGGCGACGACATCCTTGAGGGCACCGGCGACAGCGTTCCCCTTGAGAACGGCTTTGGCTGCTGCGTCGTGAGATTCGTAGTAGCTGTAGGACTCCAGATCGGAAAGCTGTACCCCTTTCTGCGCAAGCATATGGTGGGGGATCAGTTTACCGGAGGTGGAGTGGTGATCCCCAAAGGCAAAGCTCTTTCCCTTGAGTTCTTCCAGAGA
>NZ_JCBCBS010000101.1:0-3374 GCF_059864205.1 Pelovirga sp. | reverse complement strand
ATATCGGCACCTGCGCCCAGCCCTAACATCGACAGCACCGCCACTGAAGCGGGCGGCGCGTCAGGAAGACGGCTTTACCCTGCCGGGGCGGACACGCGCCCGACAGGGTTTTTCGTAAACGGGCAACACAAAACCAACGATGAGCTTCATTGGTATTGTGTCCTCCGTTTACCGACCCGGTGCTGAACAGTTACATCTGTTGCTCATCGGTTGCAATTGTCGATCTGAAGGCTCTGAGCCTGGGAGCCATGCAATGGCCGGCCTGGTGTCATGATGGCATTGATCACCACTTCTGTTTCATTTGCCGGATTTATGGGTATTTTCAGACCCTGATTGTTGCCGCAGATGAGCAAAAAACCGGCGCATACCGAAGAGGTTATAACGCTCAACAGCTCGTGGAAGCAACAACATCAACAGCACGCAAAACAATCCGGCGACCACCAGCGGGAGGTGACCTGTTGTGATAACGGCACCAAAACCCGTGTAAACAATGGTCATCGGCATCATCCCTATCAATGTAGCAACAGCAAAAGCACGTGCCGACATCGCCGTCAATCCGGCGCCATAACTGACGAAAGCGAAAGAAACGATGGGAATGAGTCGCGCCCCCAGCACAACACCGAACAACATGGTATCACTGCACTCACGACAGTAAATGACATGGCCTCCAACCATGCGAACAATCAGTTCACGACCAGCTTTGCGAGCAATCCAGAAAGCCACTAAGGCGCCGACCAAGGCCCCGGCTGCGGCATACAAGGCGCCCAGCCAGACCCCCCAGACCAAACCCGCAGTCATGCTTATCGGTATGGTCGGTATCGGACCGACAATAACGGCCAGAACCATAACCAGCATCAACAGCAAGGGTCCAAACACCCCCCAACCTTCAATCCAGCCGGATAAACGTTCAGGCACCAACCAGGCCCCGACATCAGCCCACCAGGCCCAAAAGAACGCTATCACGATCAGCGCCACTAGCCCCAACCCCGCCCAGGCAACAGGAGCCCTGCTGGTACCATAACCCATCTTGTCCCTCGTATTCTCTAAGTTGAACGTAACTATTCAGCACTATCCTTGCGCAGGGTGTTTGGCGCAATGGACGGCGACAACAAGCGGTCATGGATGACCCAACGGGAAACAATCGCTTCCCTTGACATAGGATTCCCGACCCGGTGCAAGGATAGGATACGAAAGTCCTTTCTAACCAAGCAACGATTTAATACAAAGACTGCGGTTAGATCTTGCTATCTTGAAAGGATTTTTCATTAAAACTTGATCTTGCGTAAAAAACCCGTTATTCTACGCACAATTATTTTATTGAAGTTCATTCTTATCAACTGAAGGAGAGAATGCATGTTGAAAAGAAAAATTTTGCTGTTGGCTACCGTTGCGAGTTTTATCACCCTGGGCGTTTCCGGTCTTGTTATCGCCTCCAGTCACGGCTCAGGCCCCACCTGGAGAAACGCCATTGCTCCCATGGTAGAGGCGAAATGTGCCATGTGCCATGGTGACCATGCTCCCGAGGTCAACGAATGGAACCTGCTCGGTGAGGAACGCAAAACCACTGCCCCGCGCATGAACACCTACCCCCATTTCATGAACTTTGTCGTCTGGCCGGAAACCGGCGCCATGATGAGACGCCTTGACGATGGCAGCGCATCCGGCGGCAAACCCGGCAATATGTATCAATACTTAGGCAGCAATGATGAGGAACGCGCCAAAAACCTGCAGACCATCAAAACATGGATGGGTGAAGGTGCTTGGAATCTGAATCGCTTTAATGCCAGGGGCGACACTCCGGGAATCAGCAAGGAACAACTGTCCAAGATTAAAGCTCCCTACTAACCAACAAAGAAATTGCCTGACCTTCGTCAGACAGACCTAAATCAACATAAATACATAAACAACAGCCACCCTGTTTTTAACGGTGGCTGTTGTTTATAGGCAGAAAAACGATATAGCCGGCAATAAATACTGATCAGGCCATCCCTTCCCGCAGCCGCTTGAAAATGTCGCGATAAGCGCGCTTGTCACCATGCTGATGAACCGACCTGGCCAGGCGCATGATGGTTTTCATGTCGAGTTGCGGTGCTTGATCCTGCAACGTTGCACAAGCCTGGTCAAACTGCTCAGGGTCACAAAGACGGTCGCGCATTTTTTCCAGGGAATGAAACTGCTTTTTGTCGCTGCGATCAACCTGATCCATCCCCTCCAGCTGTACCCTTAGGGATTCAACGGCATCGGGATCTTCCCGCAACAACCCCGCCAGATATTTCAATTGCCGTTTGTGTGATCCGCGTCCGCCGGTCTGGCGCACCGTCTGGGCTTCGGCAACTATCTCAGCCGGCAGGTCAATGCGTCCGAAGCGATTATCCGACAACTCACACAGCTGCCCGGCCAGCTCGGCAATCTGCTGTGCCTGCTGTTTCTTCTTGGTTCTGCTCAAGGGCAGATCGTCGTTAACAGCCATCATCATTTAATTTCCCGTTCACAGTAAAAGGCATTTCCGGCAAACTACTGCGCGTCCCAAGCACAAGTCAACGCTTGTTGCGAGCATGCTGGTTGTTTTGGCAACACTGAAGAGTTTTTGCTATGATGTCCTGCCGATATCACTAATATGGAGCCCAAAAAATGGATTATGGTATTTCCCGCGCACGCGCTCTTGACCTGCTGAAGCAATATGTCAACCAACCCAACCTGCGCAACCACAGCCTGGCCTCTGAGGCGGTGATGGGCAAACTGGCTCGCCATCTGGGCGCTGATGAAACCCTGTGGCGCCTGACCGGTCTGCTGCACGACCTGGACGCCGAACTGACCAAGGACGACATGCACCGTCATACCCATGAAACAGCCCGCATCCTGCGCGAAGAAGGGGTTACCGAAGAGATCATCGAGGCCATCTGCCTGCACAATGAACATGCTCATGAGCAACGGCGCAGCCAGCCGCTCCACCACGCCCTGGCGGCTGGCGAAACCATCACCGGCCTGATCACCGCTACCGCCCTGGTCTATCCTGACAAAAAACTGGCCGGCGTCAAACCCAAATCGGTCCGCAAACGCTTCAAGGAAAAACTCTTTGCTGCGGGAGCTAACCGGGACATCATCAGCGAGTGTGAAAAAATCGGCGTCAGCATCCCGGATTTTTGTGACTTAAGTCTCGAAGCCATGCAGGACATAGCCCCTGAGCTGGGATTGTAACCCCCGGCAGAAAACATTTCTATGAATCAGAACCAATTGACCACCCTGCTGGAGCAACTTGTTTCCGGCAATCTCAGTGTCAGCGATGCGGTCAACCAGCTCAAGCATCTGCCGTACGAAGATCTGGGCGTTGCCCGCATTGATCATCACCGCGAGTTACGCCAGGGCGTGGCCGA
>NZ_JCBCBS010000097.1:0-7548 GCF_059864205.1 Pelovirga sp. | reverse complement strand
GATCTGATCTGGTGATGGTTAGTACAAAGAACGAAAAAAGCCCCCGTTTCCAACTGGAAGCGGGGGCTTTCGTGGTGCGTATCACCCTTCAAATCGATATCCCTGCCCCAGTACGGTGACAATAAATTTCGGTGCCGCCGCATCATCTTCCAGCTTCTGGCGTAGATGCTGAATGTGGACATCAATGACCCGGCTCCAGGAATAAATCGGCGAGTCCTTCCACAGGGTGCGCCTGATTTCTTCCCGGGTTACCAGACGACCGCGATTCTCGACCAGAAAGGTGAGCAGCTGAAACTGCTTGGGAGTCAGAGGCACGGCCTCGCCACGCAGAGTCACCTGGTGATTGCCGATGTCCACCAGCAGGTCGCCGGCACAGATGGTACGCGCTGGTTCTGTGGCAGGAGTCTGTCGCAGGCGGGCGCGAATGCGGGCCAGCAGTTCACAGGTTTCAAAGGGTTTGACCACGTAATCATCGGCACCGGTTTCAAGGCCGATGATCTTGTCCTGGAGTTTGTCCCGTGCGGTCAACATGATGACCGGTATCTGCGGATGGATCGCCTTGACCTCCTCACAAAAATCCAGGCCGTCACCGTCAGGCAGGGTCAGATCGAGGATAATCAAGGCGGGAACAGTGCTTTTAATAATTTTGCGCGCTGCCGTCAGATCGGCGGCCGTGATGACATCGAAACCGTGCAATCCGAGGTTTGCTTTTAGAACGGTGCGGATATCGGCATCATCATCAACGGCCAGCAGGGTTGTTTTCTCGCTGTTGCTCACGAGGGCATCTACTCCTTATTGTGGGAATGAAGAGGCAGGGTGAAATATACACAAACACCGCTTCCTGCATCGGGGTCAGTAATGCCGATGGTGCCGCCATGGGCGCTGATAATGGCGCGACAGATGGCCAGCCCGAGGCCGCTTCCCCCCTTATCGCCGGAGCGGTAGAATCGCTCAAAGACTCTTTCTCGTTGTTCCATCGGTATGCTTTTACCCAGATTGCACACTTTCACCTGAATGACATCCTCTTTTACTCCGGCACAGACGGTGATGGCAGTACCTTCCCGGGCAAATTTGACGGCGTTGCCGAGCAGGTTGGTCAGCACCTGGCGCAGCCGATCTTCGTCGGCTTCAATGTGGGGCAAATCAGGGGGAAGGGGACAAAGATCAAGGCTGTGATGTGCGGCATCATAGGTAAAAGACTGGATACTTTCGTTGATGATGTCAACCAGATTGACCTGGGTCAGGTTCAGGGCTCGCTCGGCTCCGGTTTCGATATATTCAATATCAAGCATGGTTTGCACCATGCGGATCAAGCGATCGGTATTTTTCTGGGCAATTCCAAAAAATTCGAGGAGATCGTCAGGGGGGGAGGTGGTGGTCGTTGCTTTTTGTTTCAAGCGCGCGGTGATATATTCCATCGCCCCCTTGATCGATGTCAGAGGAGTGCGCAGTTCGTGGGCGGCTCTGGCCAGAAATTCTGATTTGCGTTCACTGGCGGTGTAAATCTGCTGATTGAGATGCTGCAATTCTGCCGTAGCGTTACGGATCTTGTCTTCAAGGCCTTGTTGATAATCGGACAGGCTGGCGGCCATTTCTTCAAAAGAGCGCGATAACTCTTCGAATTCATCACCGCTACGAACAATGGCTCCGGGTGGCGGTCCTTTTTCCGAAAAATGGCGGATCGAGGTGGTTAACTCATCCACCGGAATCAGTACCATGCGGCGCAAAAAAAACAGCAGAGTGCTGCTTAAAAAAATCACCAGCAGCAGCATAACTCCAAACATCAGGTTGCGATTGGCTTTGGCTTCGGCAAAGATCTTGCCCAGGGGCAAGGTGACGCTGATGGCACCACGAACGCCACCAACCTCATAGCCGTGATGACAGGAAAGGCACGCCTCCTCGACATAGAGCGGCGAGATATAGCGCAGGTAGGCAACCTTGTCCATTTCCTCCATGGCAATGATTTCCTGCAACGGTTCGTCTTCAAAGCGCAATAGTGCGGCACGTTCAAATTCGTCGGGAAAGTTCTCCGGATTGGTCAGTTGCAAACTGGTGATATGGAACCAGTAAAGTCCTTTTTCGCGGGCATAACCGACCAGCTCTTTGGTGACCATGGCCGGGGTTTTTCGGGCATAGCGCCGTGCCTCGGAGCTGACGCTTTCGGGCTGAGCCGGCGGTCCTTCCTGGGCCCAGGGAAGCTGTTCGACAAAAACGCCGCCATGATCGGCGATCCAGCGCCGCATGATGACAATCTGCTGGAAAATCGCCCGCGCCTCATTTTCCGCCTGACGGATGATCAATTGTTGCTGACGTTCATTAATGATGTAAAAAGTACTACTCAAGGAAACCAGCAGAATCAGACTGCAGCCGATCACCAGTTTGTAGCTTAGACTCATGCGCATAGGCTTCATTCCGTATATGCTGTGGTGATGGTTTTTTGATAGATGGGACAGTATTCCAGCAAAAAAGAATGATTTTTGTCGTGAAACAGAGTGGCAAAGGCCGGGGTGTAGAGTTTCATCCTTCCCTGCTAAAGAAGCAGTTCAGAACCGCGTAATGTCAACCAGGTCAGGCTGATGTAACGCAGCGCTTTGCCGGTAGTGACCGGAATAAAAAAACGGCATAACGAGGTGTGTAAAGTGCCGGCGACCAGGCACAAAGGGTCACCAACCACCGGCAACCAGGATAGCAGCAGCGACAGACTGCCGTAGCGCGCAAACCAGCTTTCTGCTCGTTGTTGCTGCTCGGAAGTTATACGCAATACCTTACGAATCAGCCAGGTGCTGCCCCAGCGGCCGAGCAGGTAGTTGGTAGCACCACCGAGGGTGTTGCCGATCGTCGCAATGACAACCACCAAAAATGGCGATTTGCCACCCAGCAACAGTGCCACCAGCAGCCATTCGGAACCTAAGGGTAACAGCGTGGCAGCCAGAAAACTGACGATAAACAGGGCAACATAGGTATGTTCGAAAGCAATATCGGGCATGGGCGGCATCATAGCAGAGCCGCTGAGCAAAAACATAGTGCGGAAAAGCCCTTGTGACTTACCTTCATGAACGTGTAAATTGGGTCAGGCTTTTTTCGCCGCAACCGTTGCAAAACATATAAGGGCCACATCATGACGATGACCAGAGAACAGGCGTTTGCCAAGATGAAAACCCTGTTGGAGATGATCAAGTTCTCCCACACTGTCTTTGCTTTTCCTTTTGCCCTGATGGGTGTTGTCTTAGCCTCGTTGGCCGGTGGTCGCGCGCCTGGAGTCGGGCAAATTTTCTGGATCTGTGTAGCGATGGTTGGGGCGCGCAGCGCCGCCATGGGGCTGAATCGACTGATTGATGCGCGTATCGATGCCGATAATCCGCGCACGGCGGAGCGCCACATCCCCAGCGGCCAGGTATCGCTCGTTGAGGCCTCACTCTTTATTCTGGTGTCAACGGCATTTTTTCTTTTAGCCGCCTGGATGCTTAACCCCCTGTGTTTCAATCTGGCTCCGGTTGTCCTTGCCCTGTTTGTGCTATACGCCTATTGCAAGCGTTTTACCCATTATGCCCATGTGGTGCTGGGGTTGTGTCTGGCCGCCGCGCCCATCGGCGCCTGGATCGCTCTGCGCGGCGATATCGGCTGGCCGGTCATTTCTCTAGGGCTGGCGGTACTTTTCTGGGTCGCTGGCTTTGACATTTTCTACGCCTTGCAGGACTATGATTATGATGTCAAGGCCGGATTGCATTCGGTGCCGTCGCGCCTGGGTATCGAAAAATCCTTCACGCTGGTACGCATCTTCCACGCTCTGATGTTGTTGTTTCTGCTGCTGGTCATGCCCGGCAGCGGTTTGGGGTGGATCTATTTCGCCGGCGTGGTGGTGGTTGCTGGATTGCTGGTGTACGAGCACAGCCTGGTTAAACCGGATGACCTGTCACGCCTGGATGCGGCATTTTTCAACATGAACGGCTATATCAGCGTGACGATTTTTGTGTTTACCCTCATCGACGCATTAGCATGATGGCCAAAAAAATAACACATAGGTGGAAAGAGAAGCGTTTTTTAACCTAGATGTTTGCCTCTCTTGGAGAACTTCGTGCCTTGGTGGCAACTTTGTCTCAATCTGTTTAACTCAGCCACCAAGACTCTAAGTACTCCAAGAAAAGCTTTAGGGTAAAGGTCGCTGCAAAAGGAAGTTAAAGGTTTTTGTAACTATTCAGCTCTATCCTTGCACCGGGCCTTTGAATCCTATGTCAAGGGACGCTTTTCGTCATCCATGACCGCTTGTTGTCGCCGTCCATGGCGACAAAAACCCTTGCCACAGGATCCCCGACCCGGTGCTCAACAGATACAGGTTTTTTCTTATGAAAAAAATCGTTGTTGGTATCACTGGTGCTTCCGGCTCGATTTATGGTTTGCGTCTGATCGAGGAATTGTTGGCTGCTGATCATCAGGTCAGCGTACTGCTGACCAATGCCGGGCGGCAGGTGACTGCCTTTGAAACAGGGCTGAATCTGGCTGACAAAGCGGCGGAGTGCCAGGCGCAGTTGCAGGAATATTTTAACTGTGCAGCGCGCTTGCAATACTACGCTATTGACGACTTTTTTGCGCCTGTCGCCAGTGGTTCCAGCGCTCCCGATGCCGTGGTGATCTGTCCCTGTTCTATGGGAACCGCCGGGCGCATTGCCTTGGGGCTGTCGGATAATCTGCTTGAGCGCGCCGCCGATGTTGCCTTGAAAGAGCGGCGGCAACTGGTACTGGTGCCACGCGAAACCCCCTTTAACCAGATTCATCTGAAAAATCTGCTGCGTCTGGCCCAGGCCGGGGCAATGATTCTGCCGGCCATGCCGGGTTTCTACCATCATCCGCAAACGTTGGATGATCTGGTTGCTTTTGTCGTTGGCAAGGTACTGGACACGTTGGGGATTCCCCACCAGTTGTTCAAACCCTGGGGTGCCAATGGATGATTGAATTGATGGAAGAGGAGTGTAATGGAACAGATTAGAGAGAAGGTCAACAATGGACAACGCCTCAGTGATGAAGATGCCCTGAGGCTGTTTGAATCCTTTAAATTGTTGGAAATTGGTGAGTTGGCAGCTCAGGTAAACAGAAGAAAAAACGGTAATAAAGTTTATTTCAACGTCAATCGTCACATCAACTACACCAACCTCTGTGTTAACCAGTGTGTCTTCTGCGCCTTTGCCCGCGAAGCGGGCGATGAGCGTGGCTACACCCTCGATCTGGATCAGATCCGCGCCAAGGTACGTGAAGCAGTGGCCGTCGGCGCGACGGAAATCCATTCCGTTGGCGGCCTGCATCCCGAGCTGCCTTTTGACTTTTATCTGGAGATGCTGCGCGCCATCAAAGCGGAAGCACCCGCCTTGCACATCAAGGCTTTTACTGCCGTTGAAATCGATTATTTTGCGCGCATCAGCGACAAGACTCTGATCGATGTGGTGCGTGAGCTCAAAGAGGCGGGTCTTGGTTCCATGCCTGGCGGCGGCGCCGAGATCCTCGGACAGCGGGTGCGCGATAAAATCTGTCCGGAGAAAATCAGCGGTGAACGTTGGCTGGAGATTACCGAGATCGTCCACAATTGTGGCTTGCGCACTAACGCCACCATGTTGTTTGGCCATCTGGAGAATTATGCCGACCGGGTTGAGCATTTGCGCCTGTTACGTGAACTGCAGGATCGCACCGGTGGCTTCCAGAGTTTTATCCCTCTGGCCTTCCAGCCCGACAATACCAGAGTGCCGGGAGCCGTTGGCGTCAGCGGTATCGATGCTTTAAAGACCCTGGCCATTAGCCGCTTGTATCTGGATAACTTCCAGCATATCAAGGCTTACTGGGTGATGCTCGGCCTCAAGATTGCCCAGGTTGCCCTCTGTTTTGGCGTCAACGACATCGATGGTACCGTGGTGGAAGAAAAAATCGGTCACGATGCCGGTGCCGATTCGCCTCAGGTATTAAGCCGTGAGCAACTGATTAGCCTGATCCGCAACGCCGGCCGCCAGCCGGTGGAGCGCGATACCCTTTATCGGGAAATCCGGGAGTATTAACAACGTGAAAGATATGGATAAAAAACTTATTGAAAAGGGCTTTTTTCCTTATGTTGCATTTTTCCCTCGGGCACAAAAAGGTGGCGTTAAGGTCGTCATTGAACACAAATTTGGCAAGGTTAAAACGGGGGAATATCTGTTTGTTGAGTTTTATTGCGCGACAAAAGATTGTGACTGCCGGGAGGTGACTCTGGTTGTTTTGAATGAACAGCGCAAGCAATTAGCAGTGATCGTTTTCCCCCTCGATATTGATCTTTTTTCCGCACTGCCCCGTCTTCACGAAGAAATTAAACAAACAGGTCCCGCAGAGGATCTGCTGGAAGTTTTTGTTAATACCATTGTTGCGCAGCCACAATGGTTTCGGGCTATGTGTCAGAATTATCGTGCTGTGCGCAAGAAAGTCGACGAGAAACCCTATGTGGGAGAGAGATTTCCCAGTTCAAAATATCTTCAACTATTGGTTGAGCCTTTTGAAGATGAAGATGACGTTGATGAAGAGGAATTTTTTGCGGGTTTGAAAGACCTTATTGCCGGATTGACTAAAGCAGATAAAAAGGGTCCCAAAAAACAACCAAAAACAAAAAATTCAACAACTGAACATATTCAGGGCAACCTTTTCCCTGCGTCTAGGGAAGATGTGCAGCTTTCTGATCTCATTAGTACTTATTCAAACAGACTAAGTGCAGGGCTTGACCTGGGAGAAAAGTGTGATGCTCAACTGCGCACCCTGATGCGTCAGGATGATACTCTTGAGGAGTTGGTCTCTGCGCTGGTTGAAAGCTATCGTGCTGAAGACGATATCCGTCTACAGGGGATTTCTCAGCTGCTGTATGATGTGCTGGACATATTGCGTACCGACATGGAGCGCAGACGTCCCGGTGCTGCTGCTACCATGAATCATCTGCAAACAACATTGGCACAACAGGTTTTTCAGGTGAACGTTGATCCCGGCCTTGGGGCGGAAGTAACGAAAATTCTTCTTGATGCGCGGGTTGAAATTCTTCCGCTATTACATGAAGCCAATAGCCGTAGAATGGCAGAACTTTCTCCTCCGGATGGATTGGCAGTAGCAGATCAAGAAGTGGCTCTTAATGGGTTACTCAGTGAGTTTGAAAAAATGGGGGTCTCTTCCGAGTTTGAAATGGCTGATATGTTGTTGCAGATGATGGCCATAGGTGAACCGGACGTCCAGATCAATCTCTACACACAGATGTTTTACTCAGTAAATGATATGGCCCGCGAAGCAGCAGTGCTGATGCTGTTTCATCCTGATGTCAGAGTGCGGACAGAAGTTGCTGAGTTGATTGCCGGTGTCGGTGGTGCTGATTTTTCACCGATTATGCTTCGTCGTTTGATTATTGCGCGCAACTGGTTTCCGGAAAGTATGCGCAAGAAACTTGATCTGGCGATTAATAATGCCCGGCGGTCACGGATTGCATGTGCGCCGTTGGCTAACCCGGTCAAGGTGCAGGTGTACGCATCGATTATGGATGGCGCCAATGCGCAGTCA
>NZ_JCBCBS010000073.1:0-15046 GCF_059864205.1 Pelovirga sp. | reverse complement strand
CCAATAAACCGTCCAATCGGTTCGCCGAACCGGCCTACAATTCCGGCTGGCAAGGTTAAAACAACCAGCACCAGAACCACACCATAAATAAACCCATGTAGTCCCGATGCTGCGCCGCCCAGCCAACCACGTACCAATTCGGTAATGGGGACAACCAGCAAGGTACCAGCAAGGGGTCCGGCTACAGTTCCCAGACCGCCGATCAGAGCAAACATGGCAATTTGGATAGAAAATGCTAGAGAAAACATCGATGAAGGTTCTAGAAACGTTGTATAGGTCGCGTGAAATGAGCCAATCATTGAGGTCAATCCACTAGAGAGAGCGACGGCATATATCTTCATTTTAACCGGGTTGATCCCTAAAGCCATGGCAGCATCCTCGCGCTCCCGAACGGCAATGAGAAAATACCCGAACCTGGATCTTTTGATCGCATAAGATATCAACATCAGCAGGACAAGAAAACCAAATGCAATTAACAGATAAGGAAACTTCTCCCTGAAAATCATCCAACCCCATCCGATTTTCAGTGGCACAACAAGTCCCGAGGCTCCTCCAGTTAAACCACTCTGATGGATTGCCATCAGCCGAAAAACTTCCAGAAAGGCAATAGTTCCCAAGGCAAAAAAGGGACCCCTTAAGCGAAAGCAGGGATAGCTGATAGCGACTCCTACTGTTGCGGCGAAAACGGCTCCTGCAATCATTCCCAACCAAGGGGACAGTCCGAAATGACTCATCAGCAAGACCGCAGTATAGCCACCAATTCCGTAAAAAGTTGCGTGGCCGAGAGACAATTGGCCGGCATATCCGCCAACAATGTTCCACGCAGTGGCAAGGGCACCATATAGACATATAGTAACGAAAACGTGATAAATGAAAGGCGAACCGACCGAGACCGGGATTAACAAGAGCAACGACATCCCAGCGATGCTCATATATATTCTGGGCTCACAAATCCATCTCATGCTGTAAGTCTCCAATCTCAAGCAATAATTATTGAAACGACTCAACACAAACAAGAAAGCTGCGGGTCGGTCTGTTACTCTGAATCTTTCCCCAAACCGAACAAGCCAGTTGGTCGAAAAATCAGTATCGCTATAAAGATTGCGAAATAAACGACCTCTTTGAGATCCGGGGCAATGTAGTAACCGCTCATGGAGTCGATAACTCCAATGATCATGGCTCCGGTAAAAGCGCCAAAAATACTCCCCATTCCGCCAAGGACAACAATAACGAATGCTGTCAGAACGAAGTAGGTTCCGATGGTTGGAAAAACAGTATATATCGGCATAACCAAAGCAGCTGCGAGCGCAACACAGGCAGAACCTATGCCGAAAGTCATGATGTAAACTCTGTTAACATTTATCCCCATCAATGGAGCGGCATAACGATTTTGTGAAGTTGCCCGAATTGCCTTGCCGAAATATGTTCTCGACAGGAAAAAGTGCAGTAAAATTACCAAAACTATCGAGGTTACAAACATAACGATATTGGCAATTAGAATACTGATATCGCCAATAAAGAGAGAGCGCCTTAAAGCCGGAGCACTGACGGAAAACATGTTCGCCCCAAAAACTAGCAAAGCCAAATTCATTAGCGCTGTTGACAACCCGACAGTCGCAAAAATTTGAATCTCCGGATCAGAATTCAACAGGGGTTGTATGATAAAGCGCTGAATCGCCATACCGGCGATAAAAAGGATGACGATTGCTGGCCCGGCAGCAACATATGGATGCATTCCCATATGCTTGGTAAACAGATAAACAAGATACATTGCCACCATCAGCAACTCGCCATGAGCAAAGTTTACAACCCGAATCACGCCGAAGATGAGTGTAAGCCCAATACTGATGATGGCATACATACCGCCAAGCAGGAGGCCGTTTATGAGGAGCTGTATAAAGATATCCATTGCTCGTCCCGATCAAAAAAATTGCTGGGAGAGAAAACTTCTCTCCCAGCAAAAGCCCTGTAGCCTTACTTGCTCTGACCTATACCTGTTTTCATTTCGGCAACGGCAGCTTCAGGAGGGTACACGGTAACCAGATCGCCACCTTGCCACTGCATCAGGAAGACCTTAGCGCGGGTGTTTTGGCCATCCTCGCCGAATTTCGCCCCCCAACCGGTTGGGGTCGTCCCAGGCTCAACATCAACCTTCATAACGGCGGCACGGATAGCATCCTTGTCCATGGACCCTGCGCTATCGATTGCATCGAAGAAGATTCTAGCGCCGAAATAATTGGCCAAGCTGTGTCCTGAACGGGGAGACTCACCGTACTTCTTACGATACATTTCGGGATAAGTGTCAATCCCCGGAGCCGCCTTTGGATTAGTTCTATATTGGGTAAAATCGACATTGAGGGCCCCCTCAATGTTTTCTGCGCCGAGGGCCTCAACTGTATCTCTCATCGAGTAGCCGCCGCCTGCGCCTATGGCAGCCTTAGGCATATAACGAGCTTCTTTTGCCTGACGGAAGAACAGCACCGTATCGTTCTGGTAGGAAGTTTGCAGAACGATGTCAGCCTTCGCACCTCTTAGCCTTAGTATTAACGATGACAAATCTACGGAGTTGGCTGCGTAGGGCAAAACTTCGACAACATTGAGTCCCTTTTCTTTAGCGCGGGTTGCCTGAAACCCACCGACCGTAGTGCCATACAAACTATCCTCGTGTATGATGGCAACTCTCAGGTCCTTGGGGTTAACCCCAAGAGCAGGGGCTATTGCATCAATGATGGCATCAACTGAAGCTACTGCAAACCCTCTGGATGTAGGGTTTGAGCGAAAAACATATTTAAATCCTCGTTCAGTGATCGGATCTGAAATTGCTCCAAGCTCAAAATATGGGACTCCTGCGAGCTCGGCCACCTGGCTGGCGGCAAAAGCGAGTGACGATGAATAGGTTCCAAAAATAGCTTCGACCTGATTAACTGAAATAAGGCGCCTTGCCTCTCCGATCGCAGCGTTCGAATCTACAGCATCACCTTTATAAATTTGGATCTGCTTGCCATGAATGCCCCCTGCGGCGTTTCTCTCTTCAACTGCCAGTTCCAATCCACGGAAACTCTCCTCGCCAAGAACAACAAGACCGCCGCTGAACGGATAAAGAGCACCTATCCTGATGTTGTTAGCCCAAGCACTCACCACAGTCAGGGTCGTGAGCAAAAGGGCAACCCCGAAACAAAGCCCGACACGACCCAACAAACCTACACTCTCTCTCTTTCTTGCCGACTGAGACATACGACGCTCCTTTTCTAATAGAGGTTAACTAACAAAGGCATTCACTATTTGACCGGAGAACGCCAATATCAAATTCCTGCTCAATGCCAAACCATTTGGTAAACTATTATGTATTATCGTTATGTCAACATATCATATGATGAATTTTTAAAAAAAGTAATACAACAATGTTTTATTGAAGTCAAACACTAAATCAAAAACTTATAAAAAGATGGGCAAGCATGCCCAAAATTGTCTTATCAACAATGTTCAAGAGACGAGTAAATCTAGGATAGCCAAAAAACCACAAAGAGCAAAAAGCCCGCATAAAGGTGGATCATATTTCTAAAAAACGAAGTTCTGAACTGGATTCAGAACAGGCAAAACTGAATGTGCAAGAAGATATATTTTTGTAGAAATGACGAACCGGAAAGAAATCCTAGCTCCATCTGGGTAGCGAAAAAAAAACAAACACCTTCATATCTAATCTACAAGAGATTTTTTTGAAATAATATAATTATAGCAAAAAACACTATATTCATCTGACAACCAAATCATGATATAAAGTCAATAAATTATTAAGCCTTGGGGGTATTAAACATGAATCTGTCAACCTCGAACACACATGTCAAGCGACCTCCCACACTGACCGATGAGGTCGCACGTATGCTCATCGAGGCTATTAAAGAAGGTAAGTACGAGCCTGGAGAGCGCCTTCCTACGGAAACGGCATTATGCGAGACATACGGGGTCAGTCGGCCTGTTCTTCGTGAAGCGATTTCACAGCTCAAGCAACAAGGGTTGGTCATTCCGCAACAGGGTCGCGGTGTTTTTGTGAGTGAAGAAGGCTTCAAGTCAACACTCAAGCTAGACATCCCAAACCTTAGAGACAAAAAGGAAGTTTTAAAAATTCTGGAGCTGTTGCTGGCTTTTGAGGTGTATTATACCGGATTGGCAGCGCAAAACAGAACGAAACAGCAACTTCTTCGGATGAGGAAGGCTTTGGACGACCTTAAATTTACCATATCAAATGGCCAACTAGGCAGTGAAGAAGATCTTTCTTTCCACGCTGAAATAGTTAATGCATCCAATAACCACTACTTTGTGTCTCTGGCCTCTTATCTTGAAGATAATATCCGTCACGCTATTCGGATTGCGCGAAAAAATACAGCCAGCTTTAAAAGCTTGGATATGGACGTTATTAATGAGCACGAAGCTATTTATGATGCCATTGAAAAAAAAAATGTAGACAAAGCTAAAGAAGCGGCAGAAAAACACCTCAAAAGCGCTGCAGCACGATTGATGCTAAAACGATAACGTATTAGTATGGCGAAGTAAAAACTATAATTTTTTTCATTTAATCGATTCCCTGATCTCCCCTAAATAGGGTAGCTTCAGGCTGTACAGCCCTGTTTCTCAGTGTAGTTTTTTTGCTTGGGTCAGCCAACTTTGTTATAGAACAGCGAGCATGGAAAGGGGGACACTGGGTAAAGAAAATCGGGCCAAAACGCTCAGGATTCCTCCTGCTCGTGAGCGGTTGCACCTGCTGTCAATTGATCATTGAAGTTCAAGAGAAATAAGGAATTCCAAATGGTTGTCGTCATCGTCAAATTCGCATTGCCAACTCCGATGTCCTTGGAGGAAGCCCGCCAGACGTTCCTCGCCAGTGCTCCTAATTATCGCAATCAACCCGGCTTGGTGCGCAAGCATTACCTGCTGTCCGAGGACGGCAAGACCGCAGGGGGGATTTACTGCTGGACCTCGCGAGAGGATGCGGAGGCTCTTTTCACCGACAGCTGGAAAGAGCTGGTCCGAGGGAAGTACGGCGCAGACCCTTGCCTGGTATATTTCGCTAACCCTGTTACGGTTGACAACCTCACGGGCGAAATCCAAGCCTGAATCGGCGCCTGCCGGGGGGCCGAGGGGTTTTTCCGGTAAGAAGCGCCAGGCGAACCGCCGACAGAAAGAAACAGTGCGGATACGCATAATTTCCCCCAACGCTCTCCGACTTCGGACAAGCATTCAACCATTGTCCTCTTTGGACTATAGTGTTCTTTCGTTTTGTCTTGCATTCAATTTGATGACATATCCCGTGTTCAACCCACTTTTCCTACATGTCCTCGGATTCGAGAATCGAGCTGGGAGAAAGCCGTATGAACCATGAAGTAACTTTGTCTTCAATGTTGACAGTTGACCTGTTTGAGGACTATATTCAGTCATGCCTGAGAAAGGGGGGCACACCATGAAACTTTCCAGTCAGATCAAGCCAATCAGCTATCTGAAGGCTCATGCTGCCGAAATCGTGCGGAATTTTGGCGAGCAACGAGAACCGCTCATCATCACTCAGAACGGCGAAGCCAAGGTCGTCATGCAGGATATCGAAAGCTATGAACAGACCCAGGAGACTATGGCGCTTTTGAAAATCTTGGCGCTTGGTAACCGACAAATCGAGGAAGGCAAGGTTCAGCCTGTGACCGACGTGATCAAACGTCTCCGCGAAGGACGGCAGGCCAGCTGATGCCGTTCAACGTTCTTTTGACCAATGACGCAACACGTGACCTTGAGGAGCTTTACGAATATATCTCTCTGCACGACGCGCCAGAGAAAGCGAACGATGTCCTAGACAAGATAGAAACAATCTTCACAGGCCTTTCTGAATTTCCAGAGAGAGGTACTTTTCCTAAGGAGTTGTTGGCACTTGGGATCCGCGATTACCGTGAGATTTTCTTCAAACCCTACCGCATCATCTACAGAGTTTTGAGTAAGAACGTCTATGTTTTTCTGATTGTCGATGGCCGCCGCGACATGCAATCCCTTTTGCAACGGCGGTTATTGGAAGCGTAAATTCTTCCTCTATGCCGCTGGCCCGACTTTTTAAATCCCATTTCCTTTGCCAAGGGTTACGACAACACATCCCTTGGTGCTATCCCAGAGGGGCCTGGATGAATACCGGCATTCTTCATCCCCTGCAACGCGTCCCAAATATGGTGCATTGCAGAAAAAGCGTTCAGTACGGAGAATGAGAGCTTTTTCTGTATGAAAGATGGTGATTTGTCGGACAAGCTGTTTCCCCATCAACGCTAAAACTGAAGTGTCGGAAAGTGTAAGTGCAAGTGTTGGCACCTACAGCCGCGGGAGGGGTTTCTGTTTTTTCACTTCACCATTCGAGCAACTTTTCTGAATCAGGTTGTTCCTTGTAGCCATGTATAAACACCCAATGTTTCTGATACTCTTCAGAAGGGGCCCCTTTCTCTAAGAGCATCAATAGCGTGTCTCTTTCGACAATAACTCTGGCGACACCAACCACATCCCGTGATCCCGGCGGGAGTTGTCCATAGTTGTTGAAAAATAGCACACTGATGAATTCCCATCTTCCAGCAAATTCACTATTCGCAAGGGCTTTTAACACTTTGGATGCGCCACTCAATTCAAGCTCAAGATCGCGCAAATATTCTCCGGAGACTCGCATCGCCTTCACTTCGACCGCCAACCCGTGTCCAAAGTTCACGCTCCAATAGGTGTACGCGCTGACTTCTCTGATCGGAATGTCAAGATGCGCGTCGTTCAATACAGGTGCTATCATCGGAGTCATGAAGCGTGGATTCGAGGAACAACCAACGATCAAGCAGGCTAACAGCATTGAGATGGACAGTGCTCGTTTCATGGATTTCTGCTCAATAGATGGTTAGCGAAATCGAGACCTTCTCTTTATATTTGAAATATATCAGGGAAATGTTCATCATGTTGCTCCGGTGATTAAATGTTAAAGGTCAGCACATCGATATGTCCCTGGTTATGGCGGCGCAGCAATTCAAGGGAGAGGAACCCCTGAAATTCCCCTTGAGAGTTCAAAATACTGGCACTCAACATCTAATCTTTAACTATGGAGACACCATGATGCTTTTCAGTCTGTTATGGGGAGGAAACCGCATTTCTCCAGAGTGCAATGTCAATCTAAACAAAGACAACGGCCACAGCAGAGGATTGCCTTGGCGCAGCTGGCACATGCTTATTGTCATCGCCATAATTTTCCTGACAACCGGTTGTGCGACACCGTCGCTTCAACCTACCGACCCCCAACTTCTCCTTAACTCCGACCTGCTTGGATTTGTTCGTAATGGTGTCACAACACGAGAAACAGTTGTAATGAGACTGGGAATTCCCTCTGCACAAATTGAGGGGGATAGGATCCTCATGTACCAGTTAAAAACCGATGAAAACGGAAAATTACATTTGGTTGCACCAAAATGGAATACCGCCTCCGGATTTAGAGCATGGAGTAAAGGAACAATGAGCCTTGTTCTGGTTTTTGGGGATAACGGTGTATTGCAACAACACAGCCTGGTAACGGCCCAATGAACTCATCTCATCTTGCAGCTAATCACCTGGACTTAATGCTCCAAGGATCGGTATTCAGCAGCAGAATACCAAAAGGGCGTAGTCGTTCCCGACATCTGATTATCACCTGTCTTATTAGTCTCTTTTTGACCGGATGCCTGGTTATTCCGACCCCCGAACATACCCTGCTGGAAGGCCGGGGACAAATCAATGAAGCCGACATGCTCTTTCTGGAGCTAGGCATGACCACTCGTGAAGAAATCCTGCTACGATTTGGTGAACCAGACTTGATCCTGAATCAGGACCGCATCATGATCTATCACTGGTCAGTCAGCCACGGATATTGGTTTGTTGGAGCCTATTATTCAGGGGCTGGAGGGCCCATCCCCAAAGACTACCTCTTTATGATTGAATTTGATGAGAATGGGGTGCTAAACCGTCTTGAAAAAATCGGCAGTTTCTTGAAAACAGCACAGGCCCAGATTGATCAATGGACTCCACCTGACATGACGAAGACAACCAGCCTGAATCGCGAGACTTTCTTCATCTCCCCCGCACCCGAGGCATCCAGGGTCGATCCACCCGTTAGTCCGGTTCGATTTCAAGTGGGAAAATTTAGTTACCTCAAAGACGATCCATCTTCACATGCCCTTATCGGTCATAAAACCGCAGCCTTCGGGGTAATCGTTGCCGATGTCATAACCTTTCGCCGACCCGTCGATTTGGTACGTTCAGCGGTAATTTCTCAGCTGGAAGCCGCAGGACATCATTTGGTCGACCAGGACGCTGAGGTCACTATCAGTGGTGACCTGACGGAATTCGGTGTGAGGACGGAATGGAACCCTGCAACGTGGAACGCCATCGGATCACTGGATGTCACCCTGACTGTACGTTCTTTGTCGTCTTCCGCGGATCAGCTTGCACGCCGTTATCAAGCGTACCAGGTAGTAAATACATTCTTCGGCCCTACCCTGAAGGACTTCGACCAAGTCATGAGTACCTGCCTTGAGGACATGCAGAAACAGATGGCTTCAGATACCGAATTCTTAAATCTCCGCGAAAAATAACTAACACAAAAAAAGGGACATGATGGCAATCAATTTTTAGAAATAACATCAAATCCTGTTTTTAATAATTTATTCACAGTGTTAAAAATACTGATGCTTAAGGATCCGCCCCTCCAGAGCAAAAAAAATAGTTGCTTCTGTGCTTACTTCCAATCACCTTAACTTTTTCCATCTTCTGGACAAATAAGAGAGTTGATCCCTTCGGCTAGAATGGTTCTTTTGGCTTCGACAAGAGCCTCTGAATCGGTATTAAATGTTTCGTTCCAGACTGATGAATTACCGTATTTGTCTTCGATCTCCAGAGTCCATGACGTCTCATTTTCTAGTCGGTATATTTCAACGCTCACCGTGTTGCCACCACTGGTGATGGGTTGAGATAACGGCGATTTTATGAGTTTTGGTTCCTCGTTCATTATCAATGACCTCGACATTTAGGAAATGCGTCCATTAACTTCCAAAAGATAACACAACAACTTCAAAACCTTCTCATAATTTATCTTACATTCAGATTCAGTGAAAAGCACCTCAGATGAACCATCATCTCACTTGGCCTGTTGCTTGAGAAATAAAAATTTCACCTATCGAAGCGTCGCATTTCGTTTAAGTCAAGTGGGCGGGTCACCATCTGCAGCTCACCTTTAACGTCTTTTGGCCACAGTTCACGCGGACGATCCCAGTATAATTCTAGGCCATTCCCATCAGGGTCACGAAGATAAAGTGCTTCACTGACGCCGTGATCGCTAGCACCATCAAGAACTATGGAAGCAGCTTCCAGACGTTTAAGAGCATCGGCAAGTGCCGCCTGTGTTGGGTATCGAAGCGCCACGTGGTAGAGCCCTGTAGTCCCCTGTGGGGGAGGCTCACCGCCTTCACTCTCCCAAGTATTCAAGCCCAAATGGTGATGATAATTTCCTGCGGCAACAAAGGCGGCTTCCTTTCCCAAGCGCTGCGTCAGCTTAAAACCCAGCACACCGCAATAAAAATTCAGTGAACGCTCCAAGTCCGCGACCTTAAGGTGAACATGGCCGATAATGACATCAGGGTCAATCGGAACAGTAGTCGTTGGTCGCTTGTCGTTATCGGTTGTAAATGCCATTTTGAGATCCCTTCTCCTGAGGTATCCAGCAAATGCCCGTGTGGGTCCATTATAATCAAGAAGAGCGCCATGAACAGGAACAGATTTCCCAGGAGAAGTTAAGATGACGGGTTGCCCTTTGGATTGCAATTAGAGTTAAAATGAGAGATGTCGTACCTCTGATAAATCTTTTCTGAAAGGAAGAATAATTATGTATACGCTTTACACCCTCCCAGGGAGCTGTTCGACCGGAATTGCAGTCTTGCTGGAAAGGCTCGGGGTTCACTACCAACTGATCAAGAGAAATGATGTTCCTGACTATCAGGAGATGGTTCCAACCAATCAGGTCCCTGCTTTAAAAACGGAAGAAGGACGGATTATTACTGAGGGGGCTGCTATCGCGCTTTATCTGCTTGAAAAGCATGACAATGACATGCTGCCAACAGATATCGAGGCCCGATCAGAATTTTATCAGTGGTTGCATTTTGATTATTCGACCTTGCACCCGGCCTACGGCAGAATGTTCGCCATTGCCTTCAAAATCAAACTCAGTGATGAGATTAAGGCAGAAACACTGCAACAGCTTGCAGATACCGTTTCCAGTTTGTGGGCGATTCTAGACAAGCGGCTCGAAACCAGGAAGTTTATTATGGGTGACAAACCGACCCATGTCGATTATATGGCAGCTGTATATTCCAGCTGGAATGCTGGTTTTGCTGAAACAAAAATTGAGCTGGGGGAAAACGTCAAACGTTTTATCGCCGATGTTGCGTCCCTGCCGGAATTTAAAGCCGCCTACGAAAAAGAGCAGATTGATTTCAAAAAAACTGTATAGAGTTCTGATGACGGCACAATGTCGATGCTCTCTATTCTTTTCACCAGCCAAATATCGACTGAGTAAGGACAGGGGACTGACCATGGCAAACTCGACTTTGCAGGACCGTGCAACGGGTGCCCTGATGGGCGCACTGATCGGAGATGCCCTAGCTCTTGGACCGCACTGGTACTACAACCTCGAAGAGCAAAGACGCGACTACGGTGAATGGATCAGCGATTATACCGATCCGCAACCAGATCGTTATCATGCTGGTTTGAAGGCCGGGCAACTCTCGCAGTCAGGCTATCTGCTAAAGATGATGATGCAATCTTTGGCCGATCAGGAAGAATACGACGAAACAGATTTCTGCCATCGACTGGAAACTGAACTGTTCCCTCAGCTCGACGGCACTCCGATGATCGGGCCCGGGGGGTACACCAGTCAATCGATCCGTGAAGCCTGGAGACGTCGTGTTCAGCAGAGGTTGCCCTGGAGCCAGACCGGCGGGCATGCCGACACCACCGAAGCAATCGAACGTACCCTGGCGATCGCGGTACGCTATGCAGTACAACCCGAGCAGCTTGCAGCAGCAATAACCAGCAACACTCTGTTGACTCAGGTCGATGACACGGTCGTTTCGATGACGGTCGCCTACGGAGTCGTACTGAGCCTGTTAGTACAGGGGCACAAACTGGATGCGGAGCTGTCAAATAAGCTGATGAGACTGGTTAAAAAAGGGCAGCTCCCCTTCCATGCGGTCACCAGTGACAATCTGCAACCGCCAAAGCCGGGCGATCCGGATCCGCCACGCGTCGGCCGTTTCGCTTCCCCCGATGCGCTGTTGTCTCCGTCTTACATGGCTGCCGCCGCCGTCGACCCGGAGATACGCATTGAGCCGGCCTGGAAGGTTTCAATTGTCTACGGTATGCCGTGCGCCATCTACCATCAACTGCCGGCAGCTTACTATCTGGCTGCCCGTTTTCAAAATGATTTCGAGTCGGCAGTGCTGCATGCGGTCAATGGTGGTGGACAGAATCAGGCCCGAGCTATTTTAACGGGGGCATTGACCGGTGCCCAAGTTGGTTGTTCGGCTATTCCGCAACGGTTATTGGATGGGTTGGAAAATTCGGAGCAACTCTCCGACCTGGCAAGCCGAATTGCTAATATGATTTGAGACCTCTGTTTCTTGGGCTGCAACTCCGCTGCTGAGAAAACCCGGGCGACTATTTTTGGGCTTACAGCAAATCTATTACCTGCGAGTATCGACTTGTCGAACGGTGATCGAGTGTGGTTATAGCTCATAAGCACTGACTTGGTGCGAACGTCTCGCAAGTTGCTTCATATTGACATCTGGAGCAGTAGGTGTTGTAGATCAGTTGTTACTGAAAACCCTGCATCATAAGAAAAGCCCACGATTTGGTATCCGTGGGCGCTTGCTGCTCTGTAGGGTGGTGGATCGGGAAGGGTAGCATAAAGTCGTCACGCTTCCCTTTGGCAACGTTACAGCTTCACTTACGGTTTAGTCGTCAAGCGCCCTATCGAGCTCGGCACGGCATAATCAATATTACGCCAATGGGAAGCGATATCAGGAAACACTGAGTTTGCATCCGATAGCCTCGACAACTTTTTTGATTGTATCAAATTTTGGCGAGCTGCCTGGAGTCAAAGCTTTGTACAAATTTTGACGGCTCAAATTGGTTTTACGGGAAATTTCGCTCATGCCTTGAGCTTTGGCAACATCACCAAGAGCACGCTGAAAGCCTTCGATGCCATTTTCTTCCAGCATGACTTGTATGTATTCTTGGATCATTTCTGGGTTATCTAAATATTCGCTTGCGTCAAATGGTTTTGTTTTTATAGTCATGATTCCTCCAAGAGCTCCTTGGCTTTTTCAATATCACTACCCTGACTTGATTTGTCGCCGCCACAGAGCAACAAAACGATGACATCTTCTCGGATAGTGTAGTAAAGCCGATATCCGGGACCGAAGAACAGCCGTGCTTCAAACAGGTTAGGGGCAATCGTTTTAATATCTCCCATATTGCCCTGCTCAAAACGGTATATTCGTGACAAAATGCGAGTGGCTGCGCTCTTGTCTTTGAGTTTGACCAGCCATGTGTCGAAGATCTCGGTCGTTTCAATGTGATAACGCATAAGCAAATTGTCGCATTAAAACGACATCAAGTCAACCACTGTGCTCAACACCACTGCGCTCACGCCACTTCCTTGGCATTTCTTGTTCACTTATAATGACTGAGGCACAAAAGCAAATCTTCGCCGGTTTTGGAGGTTTCGGCCTATCCAAGGGCACGACAGATGAAATTCAAAATTCCAAAGGAAAATTGTCCGACTTGTCTTCTATTACCAGAACATTCCGACCGGGTAGCTAGGCGGGATGTTCATGTGCTTAATCTCGTGAACAAAAAGAAGGTCGGACTAAGTCTGCTGATCCGCTGAGCCACAGGGATAGGCAAATTGTCAGGTTCGTTTTCTCAATAATTTTGAGTTGCTTGCAGGGAGAAAACAGAGAATGCCTGCCGGCAGTGATTTGATACAATGACAGGCATGAGCTAAGATTTTTAAATAATTACCTATTTGGTCAAATATAAACAGAAAAAATACCAGCAAGTGTCAGTTCTTATGGGATGAATAAAATCTAACATAGGAGCCAAGTATGAACATTTTTGATTTTGCCATCAAAATGGAAGTTGACGGTGAGGCTTTCTATCAAAAACTCTCAGAAGAGAGTCATGATCCCCGACTGAAGAAGAAAATATTTCTCCGCCTTTCACAGGACGAACAAAAACATAAAGATGTTTTTCTGAGTCTTAAAGGCGCCGACAAAGGCGTCATGATGCCATCAACCACCCTACTGGACGATGCCAAGACGATTTTTGATTCTTTTGTCTTATCAGGAGAGTCGTTCATACCGAAAACAGATTTGGGTGCCTATAAGCTTGCCCTGGATATGGAGACCAAGGGTAGCAAGTTTTATGGTGAGGATGCAGCCAATCAGAACGATCCCGAGACAAAAAAACTACTACTTAAAATTGCTGAAGAAGAGCATAAGCATTATATGATCCTGGAAAATTTGTAGACTTTGCTTTTGCTCCCCAACTGTACAAAGGCTGGAGTAGTAATATCCCCAGTGTGCAATAGAAGAAGTGAGGTCTGTTGTTGAGTAGATGTCAGCGCCTCAATAATGCCATAGGGGACTAAGCGACCCCACCCTGGATATTGCTGGTCAATTTTAGGTTGGCATTACTGAACCCTGATTTATCTTCAATGATCGGTTGTTGTATGGGCCACAAAAGAGAACGTCATATGTTCTTAGCAGCTGATATTTTTGATGGTCTGCCGCCGGAACGCATATTGTCTTTACTTAACTGGTGGGCATTTGCTAGTTTTCGAGCATAAGCGAAACAACAATTGCCGCAGTTTTGAAGCAAATTACTGAGGCAATAGATTCTGGGTCTTATGACTTGGCCCTATTGTATATCGACCAAGTCCCAGAGTTCGCCGACGTACCGATTGTCATCTCTTATCGTGCCTATTGCATGGCTCAAGGGCAGGGCCGAATTCTAGATGCTATTGCTTTATATCGCGATACTATCCAGCAGGATCCATATGACCCGCGACATTATTTGATTCTTGGGCGCCTGTTGTTATTGTCTGATCAGAAAACCCAAGCTATTAAAATTTTTCGAGCGGGCCTAAAGCATGGGCGAAATTCTGAAATTATTGAAGAGCTGAAAGAAATCGGCTTACGTAAGACACCGGTGTTTTACAATATTGAAAGGAGCCAGCCTCTCAATAGAATGCCTGATTAGCACTGATCTTCCTCTAGGTGTAGATTTCCATGCAATTGTCATTTTCAAGAGAGGCACCGAACCCGCAACCTATTGATCTTCCGTTGCTTAAATTCTGTATCGATTGCCAGCGGAAAATTGGTGCTAATCAGGTCAGGGATTGATAATAAGGACTCAGGTCCACGCTACTCGGTTTAGTAGAAGGAGGTCGCGTCTCATAAATCATCTTGCCTTATTTTGATGGTTGAAATTTGCCTGAATGGTTATTTCCCACAAACCCTGGCCTACGAGAAACGCCCTCGATCTGGTGACCGGGGGCGTTCCGTGTTCAACAAGCGCTGCATGACAAGAAGCAGCAACCAAAGAAAGGCCCCTTTTACGCTGGGGTTTTCTTGTTTTGCCATCAGGGCTGTTATCTTTTCTCGCGGGTATGCCATATTCGCAGCACGTAAACAATAGACTGCTGGATTTCGTAACGCATCTCATAGTGACCAACAAGAATTCGCCGGACCTCGCGTGGATCAAATTCGTCGAGCCGTTCTCCGATACGAGGATTTGTCAGAAATTTTACTGGCGCAGCCGTTAGTTTTTGTACTGTTCGTGCCGCAGCACGTTGGTCTACTGGCGTCAAAAAATCATAGAGTCGCGCCAAGTCGGATAGGGCTTTGCTTGTCCATTTTAATTCCATCAGCGAGGCACATCCATCGGTTTGTCTGTGTCAAGACTA
>NZ_JCBCBS010000063.1:0-1158 GCF_059864205.1 Pelovirga sp. | reverse complement strand
TAATGGGCTTTGATCACGATCTACAGCGCTGTCACCGAGCCCCTGAGGCGATAACGATACAAAGCTTTGACGCGATTGATCAGCTTGACCGCATCGCACCGGCCTGGAATGCCCTGGCGCTGGAGAGTGTCCATCGTTCGCCGGTTCACTCCCACGCCTGGCTGGCCAGTTGGCTCGATGTGTATTGTCGGCAGGGGGAATGGCTGGTGGTGACGGCCCATCAGGGTGATCAGCTGCTGGCTGTGCTGCCGCTGGTGAAAAAAAGCGCCGGCCGTTTCGGTATCAGCTACAAGTATTTTCAGTTGCCCGGCAATCACCAGACCATCTCTGTTGATGGCCTGGTCAAGGTTGGTCACGAAGCGGTCCTGCAGCAGCTTTATGACCACATTTTTGCGCAGCACCCACACTGCTTATGTATCTACTATCAGCGGATTGATGCCGTATCGCCAACCCTGGAGTGGGTACTCAGCAACAAGCCGCATCATGTCGCCGCCCGCGTTGAGGCCACCGGTGGCGCGGTGGAAATATCCGGCGATTATGATGATTACGTCAAAACCCTCAAAAAAAACTTTCGCTCCAGCCTCAAACGCTTTCGCAACCGTCTGCAGGATGAACAGAACGTCACCTTCACCTACGCCGAAGATGCCTTTGACGCTGAAGCCTTTGCCGCCTTTTTGCAGTCCGAACATTCCGGTTGGAAAGGGGAACAGGGGACATCGATTTTGAGTAATGATGAGGACGTTGTCTTTTTCCGTACTCTCGGACAACGGCTGGCCGCTGTCGGTTGGCTGTCGTTGCAGTCTCTACGCAGTGATTCCGGAGTACTCGCCGCTAACTTTGCCGTCAATTTCAATCGCACTACCTTGTTATGGAAGCTGGGCTATTCCGATCAGCATGCTAAAATATCACCGGGAACCCTGCTCATGGATGATCTGCTCAGTCGCCGCTTTGCCGCCGGCTTTACCCGCGTCGACCTGCTCACCCATGAAGACTGGTATAACAATTGGGGCATGATCTTCCGCCCCTTTTACGACCTGCGGGTTTTCCGACCCGGCTTAACCGGACGCACGGCCGCCGCACTGGTCAGAACCAGATACCAACTGGCAAAGGTGAAGCAAGCGTTAGCCGCGCTGCTGAAGAAATAATGTGGTACGATAC
>NZ_JCBCBS010000058.1:0-18402 GCF_059864205.1 Pelovirga sp. | reverse complement strand
TAACACAGATCAGCAGGCCGGACTCAAGACCTGGGTAATCGCGGCCGATGGCCACGCCGGCAAGAATCTTCTGTTGCTCCAGGTGTTTTTTGAGATCGGCAACCGGCTCGGTGCAAGTCACCACAAACTCATTGAATACCGGTGTTTTAAAAGGCAGGGCAAAACCGTCAAGTTGCGCAATTTGCTCGCCCAGCCAGGCGGCACGGGCAGAATTGATTTCAGCCAGCTGGCGTAGCCCCTGTTTGCCGTGCAGCGCCAGGTAGATGGAGACCATCAGGGCGCACATCCCCTGATTGGAGCAGATATTGGAGGTCGCTTTTTCGCGGCGGATATGTTGCTCGCGAGTGGCCAGGGTCAATACAAAGCTGCGCTTGCCGTCGAGATCGACGGTTTCTCCCACCAGGCGTCCGGGGAGCAGGCGCATGTCTTTGTCGCGCACGGCAAAAAATCCGATTCCCGGGCCGCCATAGGACAAGGGGAGTCCAAAGCTCTGCCCCTCACCGACGACAATGTCGGCACCCAGTTCACCGGGAGATTTGAATAAGGCCAGCGCCAGAGGTTCGGCAACAGCGGTAATCAGCCGGGCATCGACGGCATGGACGCCGGTCGCAAGGGCCGCAAGAGGTTCAATACAGCCAAAATAGTTGGGGTAACCGACCACCAGGGCGGCGATCCGTTCATCGAGCAGTGGTTCGACCTGCTCAATCGCAGTTACTCCGTTGGTGGCTTCAATGGTGATCAGCTCAATATCGAGATAGCGGCAGTAGGTGGCGATGGTCTGGCGGTAATGGGGATGCAGAGCGGCGGATATCAGCACGCGGCTGCGCTTTTTTGCCGCCCTGACCGCCAGCAGCACCGCCTCGGCACAGGCCGAGGCGCCGTCGTACATGGAGGCGTTGGCCATGTCCATCCCGGTCAACTGGCAGATCATGGTCTGGAATTCAAAGATCCCCTGCAGGGTTCCCTGACTGATTTCCGGCTGGTAAGGGGTGTAGGCCGTGTAAAACTCGCTGCGACTGACCAGATGGTCGACCACCGCCGGAATAAAATGATTGTAGGCGCCACCCCCGAGAAAGGATGTCCAGTCGGAAACCTGGGTGTTTTTTGCCGCCAGCAGGCGTAATTCCTTGAGGATATCGGTTTCCGCCAGCCCCGGGGACAGATCGATGGGGCGGGTCAGGCGACAGTCAGCCGGGATGCCGGAAAAAAGGGCCTCCGTAGCGGCGACACCAATAGTGGCGAGCATCTGCTTGATATCAGCGTCGGTATGGGGCAGATAGCGCATAAAACTCCTTTCGACCAGTGCTGCGGGGATAAAGTCGCCTGGCTGGTGGCTAAAAATCAGTCATCAGCCACCAGTTCCTGGTAGGCAGCGGCATCCAGCAGATCACCAAGCTCCTGCGGGTTGCTCAGGCGGATCTTGATCATCCAGCCGTCCTCATAGGGGGAGGTATTGAGCAACTCCGGGGCATCGGGCAGGTCCTCGTTAATTTCCATGACCTCGCCACTTAAGGGGGAATAAACATCGGAAACCGCCTTGACCGATTCGACCACCCCAAAGGGTTTGCCGGCCTCAAGTTCGTCACCAACTTCCGGCAGTTCGACGAAGACCACATCTCCTAGCTGGTTCTGGGCAAAATCACTGATGCCGATAGTGGCGATGTCCGCTTCAATGGCGATCCATTCATGCTCTTCGGTGTATTTCAATTCCTCGGGAAAATCCATCATCTCCTCCTTGGGTGAAATCAGTCCCTGACGGGATATCTGATTGTTGAAACTGTTACGTCCATCAATTTAATTTTATTGCACAACCTGGATCCTGCGATCGGTGTGCAGGATGACACAGATATCTTTCTATTTCACAAAAGGTAGGGTGACCTTTTCGGCATCCTTGGCGCTCCGGCGAATTTCAATCTGCCATGACTTTCCGGTGGCTGCTGACTGGCTGTCAACCAGGGCCAGTGCGATTCCCTGTTTTAACGTCGGTGAACTGGTGCCGCTGGTGACGAATCCGATTGTTTGTCCGTCACATAACACCGGATATTCCTGGCGTGGAACGCCTGGAACCGTCAGTTTAAGGCCGATCAGTTGACGCTGGATACCCAGTTCGCGGGCTTTGTGCAGTGCCGCGCGGCCGACAAAATCCCCCTTGTCAAGTTTGGTAATCCACCCGAGACGCGCTTCGAGGGGCAGGATTTCTGCTGAAAGTTCATGACCGTACAATGCGTAGCCTTTTTCCAGCCGCAAGGTGTCGCGTGCACCAAGACCACAGGGGATCAGCCCCAGGGGGGATCCGGCCCGCATCAGCGCCTGCCACAGCGCTATGGTAGAATCTGCCGGGCAGTACAACTCAAAGCCGTCTTCCCCGGTATAGCCGGTGCGGGAAATCACCAGGTCGATGCCGGCCACCGTTGCCGCAGTGAAATGATAATAGCTCAATTCATCGAGATTGACGGAGGTCAGTGGTGCCAGAATGGACTGGGCCTGCGGCCCCTGCAGGGCGAGCAGGCCATAGTGGTCGCTGTCGTCGGATATTGTCAGATCGGCATAGTTACCTGATGTGGCCAGGGACAGCAGCCAGGCCAGATCTTTACTGATGTTGGCGGCGTTGACGCAGAGCATGAAGCGTTCGCCAGTGAAGCGATAGAGGGTCAGATCATCGACCACGCCACCATGCTCATAGCACAGGGCGCTGTACTGAACCTGTCCGTCGGTGAGTCTGGTCAGGTCATTGGTGGTGACATACTGAAGAAATTCCTGGGCGCTACGGCCGCTGACTTCGATCTCCCCCATGTGCGACACGTCAAATAGCCCTGCTGCGGTTCTGACCGCCTGGTGTTCGGCGATCACGCCGCTGTACTGCACCGGCATGTCCCAGCCACCAAAATCAACCATCCGTGCTTTAAGTTGCCGGTGTACAGCATTCAAGGGAGTTTTTTTCATTCATATCCTCCTGATGTCGACCACAGATTCCTCATGGTAACTATTCAGCTGTAGTTCTGGGGGCAGGATCACCGATCTCATGCTCAACAGTTACATCCTTTTTAGCAAATCTCCGGAACATCTGTATATCTTTTCTTTGCTGATGATTAAAAAAGGGATAGGTGTTCCTGCGGGGCATCAGGCTCGGGTGTGAAGCAAAAATGACAGACACCGGCAACCCTGTAACGTAAGGGTGGGGCGATGTCTGTCATTGTTCTGTTTGATGAAGCTCACTGTGCTGATTTTAGCCCTTAATAATCAGCTTGTTCAGTTCAGCCTGTTCCTGAAGCAGTTGCTTGATGCGCTCACCGTTGACCTGGGCGACGATGATTTCACCGACCTCGGTACGGATATCGCTGAACAGTCCAAGGGCCTGCATTCCCTCGGCCAGACGGTGGTTGTCTTCCGTCGGGGTGACGTAATGAACCGACACTGCCTTGTAGCGATGAATCAGAAACAGGGTGATCAGGGACATCAGGCGTTTCTTGCGAAAATCGGAGCGAAAGGTGTTCTGGTCACGGATAGACAACATGTTGCGCCCACGACGATCCTGAAGAACAGCAAAGACGATATTTGCTGTGATGTCCTCTTTAGACATCACCTTCAGTTCCAACAACTCGGATCCGGCGGTATGGGGGCGTAAAGCAATGCGCAGGTCGCCGCCGAGACCATAATGGTCGGTCCACATCTTCAGCCATTCTTCGAGCCGTCGGGTGGGCACTTCGATTTCGATCAGGTGCTGGAATTGGGTTGAACCTTTACCCATCGCCTTGGTGGTAGCGGTGCCACCGGTAACCGCCATCAGGGCGGCGTCGGAGCGGGGGCCACCGACGTAGGTTTGCGGCGTTTTGTATGGCGAATTGACCAGGCGCAGCTTGCGTTGCAGGCGGGCCAGAGCTAACATGCCATCTTCCTTGAGGGCCTGGGCGAACTCTTCACCCGCCATGCCGTCGACCTGATGGCCGCCATAGGTGATAAAGTTGAAGACAAAGCCCATTTTCCCCAGTTCAACCGGGAACTGGCGCATATCCTCTTCGCTCATGCCGGTACTGTCCCAGTTAAAGGATGGCGACAGGTTATAGGCCAACATCTTATCAGGATAAACGGCATGGATGGCATCGGCAAAGATTTTCGCGTCGTGCAGATCGGCGGTTTTGGTCTCCATCCAGATAATATCGGCAAAGGGGGCAACCGCCAGTGACTTGGCGATGGCGTAAGGAATGCCACCCTGGACCTGGTAATAGCCTTCAGGGGTGCGGGCGATATCGCAGTTCCAGACGATATTGAAGCCCATGCCCCGGGCCTTTTCACGACACTCCTCAACCGAAGCAGTTCCGACAAAGGCGTACCACTCATCGATGCTCATGGGCAGCTCAGCCCCTTCATCAAGGTGAAAGGCCATGACATCGGCAACGGCGTCACCGTAGGTCTTCATGTTGGCGTCCATCTGCCACATATCGAGCAGGCGGGTTGCCGCATTGTCGAGGGCATTATTGATATCCAGGGTGGAGTGTGATGGCAGGGTGTTGATCAGTCGGTCAATTTCTTTCGACAGGCCGGATTTGTCCAGCCATGCATCCGCTGCGCTATAAGCAGTATCCGAAATCCGGTACATCAGGTGACCGTTAATCTCGGTAATGCCTTTGTTGAAGAACTGCCGCATCACCGCCAGAAAGGCCACCTTGTAGCTGGGGACATTGACCTGGGTTGCGCCAAGGATAAAGCGGTGATCGCGTTCATCGCCCCGGCCATCGAGGAAGGTCGCGGCTTCAGCATCGGTCCGGGCAACGATAATCCCGCTGACTTTCATCAGGTCCAGCTGGAAGCGGGCGGCATTAAGGCGTTTGATCTGTTCATCTACCGGTACCAGAACCTTGCCGGCCTGATGACCACATTTTTTAACCCCCGGCTTCTGATCCTCAATGTGGTAACCGGGAACACCAGCTTCAACAAAGCGGCGGATCAGATTACGCACATGGGCATCGCCACCATGGCCGGTATCGGCGTCGGCAATGATGAAGGGACGGTAATCGATCTCGGGAATCTGTTTCTTTTCTTCATCGCTCATGCGCAGTCGCAGGAAATACTGATTGCGATCTGCCGCCAGCAGTGCCCGTACCAGTGGTGCGGCTTCATCGGGAACCTGGCTTAAGGGATAACTGGCAAGGTCCGGTCCGGGATCTTCCTGCTTGGAGCCTTTGGCGGAGGTTGCCCAGCCCCCCAGATAAATACCCTCAATCCCCATGCGCTTGATGGTCACTGCCTGCCCCGGCGAATACGGGCCGAAGGTCGTGATTGCTTGGCCGGCACTGAACTTTTCACGCAAGCGCGGATAAAACGCCTCTGCTGCGTCCCGGGCAATCGTGTATTCAACGGCAATAGTCCCGCGCTGTTCCACGATTTGTTCAGCGGTATACAGTCGGGTGATGCCCGCGAACCGGGGTGAAGCAAACCAGGCTTTGGTTGCGACTACTTCATCTTTGAATGTGCTCATGTTGGTCTCCTCTGCTAGTCTTCATCACTATTTGCTGGGCAGCGTATCCAGATTTTCCGTGATGCGTCTGCCCTCTTCTTGAAAAGTATTGAAATAAAGGGCGATCCGCTCTTTGGCGGTGTCGATATTCATGTTGTTCAGGTTGATATTCAGCAGGTCGATAAACCAGGGAACCTTGGTCGGATCCTGTACGTAGGCTTCAACAATGGCCCGGGAAATCGGCAGGGTGGTGGTTTTCGAGTGGTCGTAGACATCACGATTGTCGGCCGCAAGCAGCTTGGCATATTCTTCCTCGAGGAGGCGTTCAAATATTTCCATGGTGAACACATCACCGGCCCGCAGACCGGTTTCGGCATCATCCTCGGTCAGTGCCGCGCCCTTGTGAATCCACTCCCAGAGGATGCTCAGACGAATCTCTCCGGTCGCCATATCTTCCATCAGGTAGAGAATGTCATCGTTGCCGAAAAAGTCGGCAGGCTTCAGCGCCGCCGCCTGCAGTCCCTGGCCGAAGGCGTTACCATATTGCAGGGCGACGCTCAGCAGGTTGCGTGCCCCGCGAATGGTACGTGGTGCCGGCTCCAGCAATGTCAGTCCGGCGGCATCTTCTGCGGTGTAGGTAAGACGCGGGAAGGGTCGTCCCATCTGGTTGGCTTCGCCCACTTCTTCCCACACCGGGCGGATGATATGGGCCATTTTCCAGTGGGCAATCCACTTGCCGCTGGCCCCTTGCTGCTGTTCACGCACGGCTCCGGCACGGGCCTTGGTCATGCTGCCGGTTACTCCAGCTTCCGATCCCACTGGAATGTTGGGTTCCATCCCCCCCTGCCAGAGGGCATAGTTACCGTTTTTATCCGGCGTATTAACGGCACGGCGCACCCGGTCTTCGTAGTTGCGCATGTAGCCGTAAGTCATGACGATGGATTCGATATTCGGATTAATGAAGTCGGGGTCCCAGCAATTGGAATCGGAGACACTGTTGATATAGTCCCAGCGACCGGTGTTGAAGCCGACAAAATGCCGCCCCAGTGCCGCGCGGATTTCCATCAGCTGGAAGGTTGCCTCAAGCTGTTCTACCAGCACATAGGTTTTGATGGTTCCTGCGGCAAGACCCAGATGGGTTTCAAGGGCGGTGAGGAGCCGGTTCCAGAATCCGGCTTCTTCGGCTGTCTGGATTTTGGGCAGGTACAGAACGATGGACGAACCTGCCGCATGCAACTTCTTGTGGTTATTGACGACATAGAGTGTCATGTCGACGATGGACGCGGAGAATGATTGTCCATTCAATCGAACGTGACGATCATCCAGGTGCAGACCGCGCGCCCTGAATATTTTGGTGGTAAAATCCAGCTGCATGCGCCAGTCGGTGATGATATCGCGGCCGAAGAAGCCTCGGGCCCAGCTGTTCATTTCCTGGGCAACGGACTCGGCAACCTCAAGGAATTGCGGGTCCCGGGCGATGGCCAGTTTGAGACTGCGCTGGTTATCGAGGGACAGGGTGCGCGTTTGCCCCAGGGCATCTTCACCGTCAAACATCCAGCCGTCAGCTCCGGACAGCAGGGCGTAGGCGACATTGCGCAGACTTGATTTGATCGGAACTCCGGGTTTAGCCGCCGGACCGGTTCCCTGCAGCCACTGACGCTGAAGATCGTGCGGGATCACTGCGCCGACGAAGTTGCCGTCGCGGGCATCCTGAACGCGGATGCCGGTGCCTCTAATCTCGGACTGTGGATCCAGAAAGCCGATTTTCCGTCCTTCTTTCATGCGTATCAGTCGCCGCCGGGTGCGCTCGTCCATCAGGCGTTTCTGCTCGGCATCGAATTGTGCCATGAAGGCCAGGGCTGCCAGTGCTTCGGGTGTGTAGATGTCAGCATATTCCTGTTCAAGGCGATCACGGATCTGTAATTCAACGGTTCCGGGGGTGCTTCTACTCATGAATTTCCTCCTTCTGCGGGTCAGGGATACGAAGAAAAAAATCGACGCGATTTGTAACCATTGTCATAAACTATGTGGTAACAAAGACCATTTAGTGTTCTCAGGTCAAGCCCTTAGATAAAAAAAGAACACCTTTTTAAATTATTTTTTATCAATTTTTAATGATAGTGAAATTGCCGTTTTAAGCTAAAGTCCACTAAAGTAGTCATATTTGTTGTAATAATAGGTTTTCTCGCGCTTTTTGTGGTTTTTCCCATTTTTAGTCAGATCAAACCTTCCCGAAGTGAAAGTTGATAACATGATTTTACTTTTATTCGACAATAGGGATAATTGGCCCCGCCGAAAACACTGGAGGAGTATCCGTCGGTCTTCTGACGGGAGTCTTGACCGCATCCACTGCTGCCGTCACAGATGCTGCGGGCAATCTGCACCCCCGGCAGATCCAGGTCTGTTACTATGGTAAATTGATCGATTCATTTATGCGAAAGAGGAGAAAACATGCATATCACAACCTTCCATCCCCCTCAGCGAACCCTTATGGGTCCCGGCCCATCCGATGTCAGCCCGCGTGTCCTTGAAGCGCTGGCGCGACCGACCATTGGTCATCTTGACCCGCGTTTCATCGATTTGATGGATGAACTTAAGCACCTCATCCAATATGCTTTTAAAACCGGGAATGCCTTGACCATGCCGGTTTCTGCTCCGGGTTCAGCGGGGATGGAATGCTGTTTCGTCAATCTGGTTGAACCCGGCGACAAGGTGATCGTCTGTCAGAACGGAGTGTTTGGCGGCAGGATGAAAGAGAACGTTGTGCGCGCCGGTGGGACGGTTATTGCTGTAGATGATGAATGGGGAAAAGCGGTTGATGCCAACAAGCTTGAGGCCGCCCTCAAAGCCAATCCTGATGCCAGGATTGTTGCCTTCGTCCAGGCTGAAACCTCTACCGGAGTCCTTTCCGATGCACCAACCCTGACCGCCCTGGCCCGTCAATTCGGCTGTTTGACCATCGTCGATGCAGTAACGGCCCTGGGTGGGGTTCCGCTACTGGTTGATGAGTGGGGTATTGATGCGGTTTACTCCGGGTCGCAAAAGTGCCTTTCCTGCGTTCCCGGTCTTTCGCCGGTCAGTTTCAGTGCCGCCGCGCAGGAAAAAATCACCAGCCGCAAGCAGCCGGTTCAAAGCTGGTTTCTTGATCTCAACCTGGTGATGGGTTACTGGGGACAAGGGGCAAAGCGCGCTTATCACCATACGGCTCCGGTCAACGCTCTCTACAGTCTGCACGAGGCCCTGTTGATTCTGCGTGAAGAGGGGATTGAAAACGCCTGGCAACGCCATCAATATCACCATCATGCGCTGCGTTCCGGCTTTGCAGCTATGGGCCTGGAATTTCTTGTTACGGAAAATGAACGACTGCCGCAATTGAATGCGCTAGTTATTCCTGCCGGTGCAGATGATGCAGCAGTCCGGTCCCGGTTGCTGCAAGAGTATCAGCTGGAAATTGGTGCCGGCTTGGGTGTTCTGGCCGGCAAGGTCTGGCGGATCGGGTTGATGGGGCATAGCTGCAACCAGAAAAATGTTCTCTACTGCCTGGGAGCAATGGATGCGGTTCTTGGCCACATGGGGGCCGAAATCAAACAGGGCGCCGGCGTCAAAGCGGCCATGAATTTCTATTCAGCTGCCTGCTGAATAGCCCGGTTCCACGACAGTCACATCATCAGGGCGACAGAAAAGGTTCTGTCGCCATTGCTGTTGACCCCGCTTGCACATGTCTCTAAAATGAGGGGTTGTGCGAACAATAAGCGGTTGCGCAGACCGTCACATGAATCAACGAATTCCGGCACATTTTTGTCGGATGGAGATAGTGCAATGGCAATAAGACAAATCCTCCACTACCCTGAGCCGCTGCTCAAACAGAAATCGCAAGCGGTGACGGTGTTTGATGAAACCCTGAAACGGCTGGCGCAGGACATGGTCGAGACCATGTATGATGCGCCCGGTGTTGGTCTGGCGGCACCCCAGGTTGGTGAACTGCTGCGCTTGATTGTGCTGGACTGCTCAGGCTCTGATGAACCGGCCGATCTGGTTGTTGCTGTCAATCCGGAAGTTATTGCCGCCCAGGGAGAGTCCTACGAAGAAGAGGGATGCCTGTCGATTCCCGGTTTTTGCACAGCGGTCAAGCGTCATCAGGAGGTCACCCTGAGATATCAGGACCCGACCGGGCAGGTTCATGAGCGTCATGCTGACGGACTGCTGGCGATTGGCATTCAGCACGAAATCGATCATCTTGAGGGGATCCTCTTTGTCGATCGCCTGTCACCGCTGAAACGCTCGATCTTCAAAAAAAAATATCTGAAAATGCTCAAAGAACAGGAAAATGAACATGAAGCCTGAGCAGATCCGCACCGTCTTTATGGGCACTCCGGAGTTTGCCCTGCCGACTCTGCAGGGGCTGCTCGACGCCGGCGTCAATCTGGTCGGGGTCTATACCCAGCCGGATCGTCCAAAAGGGCGTGGCAAGAAGCTGGCGGCGTCACCGGTCAAGGAGCTTGCCCTTGCCCACCAGTTGCCGGTGTTTCAACCTGAGCGTCTGCGTAAACCCGAAGCGGTGGAGGAATTGCGCCGGCTGGCCCCCGATCTGATCGTGGTGGTGGCTTATGGTCAGATCCTGCCCAGGTCGGTGCTCGAAATTCCGCGCTTTCAGTGTATCAATGTTCACGCTTCGCTGCTCCCCAAGTATCGTGGTGCCGCCCCGATCAACAAGGCGATTGTCGATGGTGAAAATGTGACCGGGGTGACCACCATGCTGATGGATGTGGGGCTCGATACCGGCGCCATGCTGGTCAAGCGCAGCACGCCCATTGGCCCTGCTGAAACTGCCGGGGAAGTACACGACCGCCTTGCCCTGCTTGGGCGTGAAGCGATGGAAGAAACCCTGCAGCTGATTTGCGCCGGTCAGTTGTGCCCGCAAGAGCAGGACGATGCCTTAAGTACCTATGCACCAATGATGAGCAAGGAAGATGGCCTCATCGACTGGAACCGTAGCGCCCGCCAGATTCATAATCAGGTGCGCGGCCTCGATCCCTGGCCTGGTGCCTATAGCTATCTGAACGGTCAGATGCTCAAAATCGCCTGTACCGGCATGAGTGAAGAGGGCTCCGGCGCACCGGGGGAGGTATTGCGCGCCGAGGCCACAGGAGTCATTGTTGCCTGTGGACAGGGCACACTGATAATCGGTGAACTACAGTTGCCGGGCAAAAAACGTCTGACCGCGCGTGAGTTCCTCAGCGGTTATCCGCTGCCGGTAGGCACCCGTCTAGAGTCCACCGCTGCCACCCCGATTGACCCTGAAGGATAACTATCCCCTTGATACGCCCCTCCCAACAGGACGCCCGTTATATCGCTTACACTGTGCTGCTGCGCGTAGCCGATGGTGCCTGGTCTGATCTGGTCCTCGACAGTGAATTGAAGCGCTGTACCCTTGACCAGCGCGACCGGCGTTTTGTCACCGAACTGGTGTATGGCGTGCTGCGCTTGCGCGGGCGGATTGACTTTGCCCTCAGTTGTTTTTGCAACCAACCCTTGCCGCGTTTGCAAAGTGAGCTCCAGTGGCTGCTGCGCATCGGCGCTTATCAGTTGTTGGAGATGGATCGGGTGCCGGCCCACGCAGCAGTCGATGCTACTGTCGAGTTGGCGCGCAAACTTGGATTGGCCAGTCTCACCGGCATTCTCAATGGCGTGCTGCGTGCCCTTGACCGCGGGCGCGATGACATCCCCTGGCCGCAACCGCAGCAGGTTCGCCCCTATCTGGAGCGGGTCTGCAGCCTGCCGACCTGGCTGGCGAAAGAAGTGATGCGTCTGCTCCCCAATCAGCAGGCGCGCGCCCTCGGCGAGGCTCTGGCCCAGCCGGCGCGCCAGAGCGTTCGCGTTAACACCCTCAAAACCGATCGCGACAGTTTCCTCGAGCTCCTTTGCGCCGCCGGTCACGAGGCGAGTGCTTGCACCTTTGCGCCGGAAGGGGTAGTACTGGAACGGCGCGGCGAACAGCGGTTGCCGGGGGATGACGAAGGGCTCTACCAGGTTCAGGATGAAGCCAGTATGCTGATGGCGCACCTGCTTGATGCCCGTCCCGGTCAGCGCATTCTCGATGCCTGTGCCGCGCCCGGTGGCAAAACCACCCATCTGGCAGCGCTGACGGCGAATCAGGCCGAGATCGTCGCCGTCGATAAGTCACCCCAACGGGTCAAGCTGATTGAGCAGGGGGCGCGCCGCTTGGGGTGCAGCCATATCAGCGTCCACGCCTGGGACATGGCGGTAGCGGCTGATTTTCTCACCCCTGAAAGTTTCGATCGGGTGCTGCTTGATGCCCCCTGCAGTGGTATTGGCGTGCTGCGACGCAACCCGGAGGGGCGCTGGAATAAAACCGCCGCCGACTTGCGCCGGTTGGCCAGGTTACAGCAGCGCCTGCTCGCACAAACGGCGACACTGGTGCGACCCGGTGGTTTGTTGCTCTACTCGGTCTGCAGCTTCAGTCACATCGAGTCGGATGATGTGATCGATAATTTTATCGCTGAACACCCAAACTTTACCCTGGATCCCTTGCCCGCACAGTTGCCGGCGCACTGGGCGCCATTGTTTACCCCTGTTGGAACCCTGCGCACCTACCCCCATTGTCATGACGGGATGGACGCATTTTTTGCCGCGCGGTTGCGCCGCAGAGAGTAAAATAGCAAGGATATCACCATGATGAAAATTGCCCCCTCGATCCTGTCTGCCGACTTTTCCCGCCTTGGTGACGAAATCCGCGCCATTGAGCAGGGGGGAGCCGATTACGTTCACATCGATGTCATGGACGGTCATTTTGTCCCCAACATCACCATCGGCCCGTTGGTGGTCGATGCCGTGCGCCGCGTCACCGACCTGCCCCTTGATGTTCATCTGATGATTGAGAATCCGGATCGCTATGTCGGTGACTTTGCCAGGGCCGGCGCTGACCTGATTGTCGTTCACGTTGAAGCAACAACCCATCTCCATCGCACCATCCAATTGATCCGCTCCCTTGGTAAGAAAGCGGGCGTCTCCCTTAATCCGGCGACCTCTCTGTCAACCCTCGACATGATCTTGCCCGATCTCGACCTGGTGTTGCTGATGACGGTCAATCCCGGTTTTGGCGGTCAGTCGTTTATTGAAAACTGTCTGCCGAAGATTGCGCAACTGCGTCAGCGCATCGACCAGCTCGGCATGCCGATTGAGCTGGAAGTTGATGGCGGGGTCAAGATTGACAATATTGAGCGCATCGCTGCCGCCGGCGCAGATGTTTTTGTCGCCGGCAGTGCGGTTTTCGGTACCGGCGATTACGCCGCAACCATTCGCCAGTTGCGCGCTAACGCCTGCGCTGCCCGGGGCTGATTTAATCTGAAAAAACAATGGGAGAGCCTCATGCGCCGTTTTTCGTTGTTGTCATTCTCTATCGTTTGTCTGTTGTTGTCCGGTTGTGCTGCCCTGACAGGTGGCGAGACAGCCAGTCTGCCGCAAATCGCTGAGCGTTTCACCGAAGCTATGCGCTGGAAGGACTGGTATGGTGCCGCCAAGTACGTCGAGGCAGAGCAGCGTGCAGCGTTTCTCGAGCAGTTCAAAGAGGATCCCGACCTGTTCGTGGTCGACAGCCAGATCCAGAATATCCATCCTGGAGCGACCGATGGGGTTGCCGAGATCGCTTATCAGCTTGACTATTATCGTCTTCCCTCCAGCCGGATTGAGCGCTGGACCTGGGTGCAGCAGTGGCAGAAACAGCCGAGTCGTTTTGCTGCAGAAAGGGTGTGGCTGGTCAGCAATCCACCACCGCCCCTGCCGTGGAATAGATAGTACCGCCGGCAGTTACAACAATTTGTTTTTGTTTGTTTTTGTGCTTGTTTTACTGCGTTTTTCCGGGAAAATTGGCTTGATTTAAAACCCTGGTTTGTGTTATCTACCTGCATACTGTATACGATCCAGTGAGTAAAAAATCGCCAGAAAATCTGGCTTTTCCGCCCCATTGCGGGGTTCTCGATCTTCCAGTGTCAGGGCAGGTCGAAGCAGGTCAAAGGAGGCCGGTTTGTCGAAAGTTGCATTTTCCAGCTGGGGGAGACAGGTTGTTGATAATCGCCAGGGTGGCGATGCCGAAGTGCCGGTCGCCAAAAAGAAACTTCCGGTAACCTTTGATGGCCAGAAAGAAATTGCCGCCTTTATGGGCTGGGATGGCCTGATTCTCAATGACCCTAATGTCGATGTGGTTGCCATGGCGGCAGAATACGCCCGCCGGGTTCAGGAAGATTTCTGTTGTGCCAAGTGCTCACCCGGTAAAAAAGGGACCCGCGTGATGCAGGACACCATGACGCGGATCGTCTCTGGGAAGGGGCGAGAGAGCGATCTGGAAACGATCGAGCAGATTGCTGAAGTCTTGCAGAACTGCAAGTGCACCCTGTGCCCGAGTTCAGCCGTTCCCATCGTAGATACGGTCAAGCACTTCCGCGATGATTACCTTGCCTACATCAATGGCACTCCGCGCAAAGCGGTAGCCGTTGATTACAAGGTCAAACTGACCGCCCCCTGTCAGGACAAATGTCCTGCCCACATCGACATCCCTGCCTATATCGAAGCGATCAAGGACCGCCAGTTCGGCGAAGCCCTTGAGGTGATTCGTGAGAGCATGCCGTTGCCGGCAGTCTGCGGTCGCGTTTGTCCCCACCCCTGCGAAACTGCCTGCCGCCGTGCCAATGTGGATAATCCGATCAGTATCATGGTGCTCAAGCGCACCGCATCTGATTATGAATGGAAGCATCATCACCAACCACCGCTGCAGCCCAAACCGCGTAAAAGTAAAAAAGTTGCCATTGTCGGTGCCGGTCCGGCCGGTCTTGCTGCTGCCTATTATCTGGCAATGGAAGGCTATCCCTGCACCATCTATGAATCCCTGCCCGAAGGGTTCGGCGGTGGCATGATTGCAGTCGGCATACCGGCGTACCGCATGCCGCGCCATGTCCTCCAGCGCGATATCGATATTATCTGCTCCCTGGGGGTAGAAATTATCTACGATACCCATGTCGGCCGCGATATCAGTCTGACGCAACTCAAGGAAAAATTCGATGCCGTATTGTTGGCGCCCGGTGCTCATAAATCAAAACCAATGGGTGTTGAAGGGGAAAAAGACGGCTATCAGGGCTTTCTGGCCGGCGGTATCGAATTTCTGCGTGACGCCTATATGGGCAGACCGACCGGTATGGGGAAGAGGGTCTGTGTTGTCGGTGGCGGTAACACCGCGATTGACTGCGTCCGGGTGGCCCTGCGCGAGGGTGCCGACGATGCCATTCTGCTTTATCGTCGGACGCGCAAGGAGATGCCCGCTGATTCCTGGGAAATTGACGGTGCCGAAGAGGAAGGGGTGCAGTTTGAGTTTCTGATCCTGCCGAAAAAGATTATTGTTGACGATCAGCGCAAGGTCATCGGTGTTGAATGTGTGCGCATGGAGCTGGGGGAGCCGGATGACTCCGGTCGCCGCCGGCCGCAACCGGTTGAAGGCAGTGAGTTTGTCGTTGAGTGCGACACCCTGATCCCGGCCATCGGCCAGGATCCCGAGCTCTCCTTTATCACCGAGGACACCGGCATTGCCATCACCAAGTGGAACACCGTGGTGACCAAGTATGTGCCTCTTAAAAATGCTGAAGGTCGCGATTTGAACGATGCCATGGGCAATCCTCTGTCGCGGATTCTGGTCACCGATATGGACGGTGTCTTTGCCTCCGGTGATGCGGAAATCGGTCCCTTGACCGTTGTCGCCTGTGTTGGCAATGCCCACCGCGCTGCCCGGGTGATTCAGCGCTGGCTCGAGGAAGGGGAGGCCTATCTGAGCGATGAGGATTTCCACGAGGATATCCTGTCAAATCTGGGGGTGTACAATAAAGACGAGGAGGTTTCCTGGCTGGATGCTGTCGATCGTTTTCATCAGCCCGAGGTTCATGGCCGCGAGCGGGCAGCTAAAGGAAACTACACCGAGGTTGAACTCGGTTACACGGACACTGTGGCTGTACAGGAAGCTGAACGCTGCCTGCGCTGCTACCGGGTCTCGATGATTGCAATTCAATAAAAACATACAATGGCTGGGTACGGCAGTGTCTGTCATGACGTGCCGTAAATGAAGTCCGCCAGTATTCGAGGTGAACACAATATGGTCAATCTGACGATAGACGGCAAGGCGACAAGGGTCCCCCAAGGCTCAACGATACTTGAAGCTGCCCGGCAACTGAATATTCATATTCCAACCCTGTGCTGGCTGAAAAAAATCTCGACCACAGGTGCCTGTCGTATCTGTGCCGTTGAAATCACCGGCGTCGATCGTCCCATGACCGCCTGTAATACCCCGGTCAAGGAAGGGATCGTTGTCACCACCCAATCAGAATCCCTGACCCGTATTCGCAAGCAGATTATGGAGTTGATTCTGCTCAACCATCCCCTTGACTGTCCGGTCTGCGATGCCGCAGGAGAGTGTGATCTGCAGGACACCTGCTTTGAGCTGGGGGTCAATCGTCAGCATTTTCAGGCGGAGGATGTCAACCCGCCGACCATTGACCACTGGCCGCTGATTCAGCAGGTACCCTCGCGCTGTGTCATGTGTGAAAAGTGTGTCAAGGTCTGCCACGAGCTGATCGGTGCCGATGCTTTGTTTGTCAATGACAAGGGGGATCGTGCCTACATCGACAAGCGTGTTGAAAACTGTATTTATTGCGGTAACTGTGTGTCCGTCTGTCCGACCGGGACGATGATTTCCAAGCCGTTCAAGTTTAAGGCGCGCCCATGGGAACTGCGTAAAACCAAATCGATCTGCACCTTGTGCCCAAGCCAGTGCCAGATTGATATACATGTTAAAAACAATGAAATTTACCGGATCACCTCCGATGAGGCTACCACCAGTCATCAGGGGACCCTTTGTATCGGTGGATTTTTTGGTTACGGCTACGTCAACAATGACAAACGCCTGACCACGCCACGTGTTGGTGAGAAAGATGTTTCCTGGGATGATGCGCTGAGCTACCTGACTAACGAGATTAAGCGAATTAAAAAAGAGCACGGCCCGGCGGCTATTGCCGGGCTCTCTTCACCCCGTTTAAGTAACGAAGAAAACTACCTGTTTCAGAAGTTGTTCCGTGCTGCTATCGGCAGCAACAATATTGATTCAGAAGCCCGTTTTGGTGCTCTGCGTTCCTTGCGTGCCCTGAACAAGGGAATTGGTCTGCGTGGTGCCAGTAATCGTCTGGAGACGATTGGGCGTGCTGATGCAGTGCTGGTTTTCGGCGCTGATCCCAGTGCTGAAGCCCCTGCCGTTGATTGGCAGATTCAGAATGCGGTGCGCCGCGGCGAGGGCAAGCTGATTATTGCCAATATGCGTCAGATCCACCTGACCCGGTTTGCCAACAGCCAGTTGACCTATCAGCCCGGCAGTGACATCGAGCTGGCCCAGGGATTGGCAAAGTTACTGCTGGAGGGGGATTTGGTCGATCATGACTACCTCAATCGTACCGTTGAAAATCTCGATGAACTCAAAGAAGATCTGGCCAAAGTCGATCTGGATCAGATCATCAGCGCAACCGGTCTGAGTTTACAACAGTTGCAGGAGGCCGCCACACTGATCGGTAACGCCACCAACGTTGCGGTGATTTTCGGCTCCGATATTCACAAGTCTGGCAATGGTGTCGCCAAGGCGGCAGCGGTCAGCAATCTGGCCATCGTCTGTGGTGCCCTGCGCAATGAGAGCGGGCTCTACCCCCTCGACGCAAAGGGCAACACCCAGGGTCTGTTGGATATGGGTGTTTACCCCGAATCCCTGCCGGGTTATCAGTCCTACGGCGCAAACAGAGAGGGTTTTGAAAAAGCCTGGGGGTGCAAACTGCCGGATGGTGGCCTGGATGCCGATGGTATTCTTAAAGGGATCGAGGCCGGCAATATCCGTTTCCTCTATCTGGCTGCGGTCAATCCTCTGTCTTTCCCCAACAGTACACGCTGGTTTAATGCCTTGAAACAGCTGGAAATACTTGTCGTCCAGGATATCTTCCCCTCGGCTGTTACTGCGTTGGCTACGGTCCTTCTGCCGGGTGCCACTTTTGCTGAAAAAGACGGCAGCTTCACCTCCCTCGACCAGACCGTCCGTACCGTCCGTCAGGCTCTTCATCCGGTGGGTGAGAGCCGTGCCGATGCCGCCATCTTTGCTGAACTGCTCGGTCGACTGACAAATTCGCCGACCCTGTACAACCAGCATGCGGTGGTTCAGGAGGTTCAGTCCCTGACTGATCTCTACCAGGATATCTGTTTTACCCACAAGGACTGGTATGCCTGCCTGAAGCAGGGACATCAGGTGACGAACAAGAGCCTGGTTTATCAGCCGATCAGCGTTAAGGAAGAGGCAAAGGGGCTGCAATTGCTGGTGGGTTCTTCAATGAGCCATTTTGGCACGACGACAACCTTTGCGCCGGCGATCTGTGAAGTTGAACCGGAAGGCCTGCTGAATGTCAGTGCTGAGGACGCCAAAGAGGTTGCCGTGCGTGACGGTGAAAAGCTCAAGATAACGGGTATCACCGGTGTTTCTGTGGTTGCCCGGGTGAACATCTCCCCGAACATTCCTAAAGGATTGATCTACAGCAGCGCTAACTTCACCGTAGCAGGCCTCACTGGCTTGCTGGCCGATGGCGATAACCGCACGGCGGTTCAGGTAGAACGAGCCTGATCGGCGTTCGTCACATCCTGCACAAAAAAGCCCGGTTCTGCCGGGTTTTTTTGTGGCAAAAAGGATATTGCTCTGAAATGGTCAGCGTCGATTACGCAGGTATTTCTGCACCGCGTTATTATGTTCGCGCAGGGTGCGGGAAAAGTGGTGGCTGCCGTCACCACGAGAGACAAAATAATAATAATCGGAAGTTTCCGGGAAGACTGCGGCATAGAGAGCCGGGCGTCCCGGACTGGCAATAGGC
>NZ_JCBCBS010000037.1:0-14977 GCF_059864205.1 Pelovirga sp. | reverse complement strand
AGTCTCGATGAGTTGCTGCCTACCAGCCGGGCTTATGGCAAAGGGCATGACAGTTTGATCGGGCTGGTCGCCGGCATGGTGGTGATGGCCTTGAGTTTATTGTTGATGATGTAGTTTTGTGGACTGATGATTACGGGCCGGCAATGGCAAAAAAATGCGAACTGAGGCACTTACAAAAGACATCCGCCGGCCACAGGTGGCCACTGTGGTGCCTTGTTGCACTCTTGTGCTTAATGCTGATCGGTTGCGGGGAAATCAACTATTATCGCCAGGCGGTGCTCGGTCAATGGCACCTGCTGGCCCAACGTCGCGATATTCAGGAACTGATCGCTGCTGAGCAAACACCCGCTGAATTGAAACAGCGCCTGGAGCTGGTGCAGGAGATCCGCGATTTTGCCGGCACCGAATTGTTGTTGCCTGACAATCGCAGCTACCGAACCTATGCTGACCTTAAGCGCCCCTATGCGGTCTGGAATGTCGTCGCTGCCCCATCCCTGTCAGTTGACCCGCTTACCTGGTGTTTTCCCGTGGCCGGCTGCGTGCCCTACCGTGGCTATTTTGATCAAGGGGCGGCCCAGCGGTTTGCCCAGGGTCTGGAAGGACAGGGATATGATGTTCATGTCTATGGCGTGGCTGCCTATTCGACCTTGAACTGGTTCGATGATCCGGTGCTCAATACCTTTGTCCATTACCCGGAAGCGCAGCTGGCCGGGTTGATTTTTCATGAGTTGGCCCATCAGCAGCTATACATTAAGGGTAATGGCAAAAACGACGGGGCGTTTAATGAATCCTTCGCCCAGATGGTGGAGCAGGTTGGTGTTGAGCGCTGGTTACTGTCGCGCCGGCAAGAGGACCAGATCACTGCCTATCGCCAGTACCGCTCGCGCCGGCAGGACTTTATCGAGCTGGTGTTGCAAACCCGTCAGGAACTCGAGAATTTGTACCAAAGTGATCTTGCAGAAGATATCCAGCTTGCGACCAAGAATCAGCTTTTAACTGAATTTCACCAGCGCTACGCGACCTTAAAACAACAGTGGGACGGGGATGGGCGTTTTGATGGTTGGGTGGCGCGACCGCTGAATAATTCTCATTTTGCCCTGGTGGCAACCTATCACACTTATGTGCCGGCTTTTTTTGCCCTGCTCGAACAATCTGCTCAAGACCTGCCGTCATTTTACCAGAAGGCAGCAGAGCTTGCGGCTTTAGCGCCGACACAGCGCGATGCGATACTGCAAACCCTACTGAACGAAAACGATTGACAGTGCTGGTGCCGTTCCATTGACCCATTGATGTCAAAAATCCAGCAGCAAATTCTATCTTGTGTTGACTCTATCGACTTTTCATAAAAATGTGTCTAAATATTGACACATTATCAGCGAATCATTATATTCAGCTATTGGTAGGGACAATGAAAAGATGTCAGGCACCGATGTTTATTGACCCTGCAAGGCCTGATGCTTTCGCCAAAAGCATCAGGTTGGTGAGCTATTACTGCGGTGAGTAAATAACCTGTCATCCTCGCGTACTTTAGTCGGGGATCCATTCTTTGATGGCGTCGCAAAAACTCACCAACTGCCGCGTTGCTGCGTTTATTTCGCTGCTTCGACGTACGTAAGTACGCCTCATTGCTCAACAAACGCGCGCCTTGCATTTGGCGCTTTTTGCTTAGCCGGCTAACCGGATACTTTTTGCGAGAGCATCATTCTTTAACAGCCTAAAAACTCACTGGATTCCCGCTTTCGCGGGAATGAGGATGTGAGTTCAACTTTTAACTGTTTTGTTGCCGAAGCAATAACGTACCTCGAAGCAGTGAGACGATGGCGACTGTTTTCAGACTGGCGCAGCAGTTGGTGCGTTTTTGCGCCGCCATCAAGGCTTAATAGCCACTGAATGGGACACTACCTATGGGAACAGATGATGATTTCAACGGAATGATCGGCCATTCGCCGCAGATGCTCGAATTGTTTGATCTGATTACCTGCGTTGCCGAAGAGGGGAGCAGTACGGTTCTCATTCAGGGGGAGAGTGGTACGGGAAAAGAACTGATCGCCCGCGCTATTCATGATAACAGCCCACGCAAGGCGGGGCATTTTGTGCCGGTGAACTGTGCTGCTATCCCCGATGAGCTGCTGGAAAGCGAGCTGTTCGGGTATGTCAAAGGTGCTTTTACCGGCGCCATGCAGTCCAAGATCGGCCGGGTTCAGCATGCCGATGGTGGAACTCTTTTTCTTGATGAGATCGGTGACATGAAATCCACCCTGCAGGCCAAGTTGTTGCGCGTGCTGCAGGAACGGGAGGTGGAGCAAGTGGGGGGGGTGCGGCCAACCAAGGTTGATGTGCGGGTAATCGCCGCCACCCATCAGAACCTGGATAATCTGGTCGCATCGGGGCGTTTTCGCGAGGATCTCTACTATCGGCTGGCGGTTATTCCGATTGTTGCGCCCCCTCTGCGTGAACGGCGTGTCGATATTGCTCTGTTGATTGAGCGTTTTATTGATCGTTTTACCCGTCGTAAAAGTGACCGGCGCACCACCTTTGATCCACAGGCGCTGCAGAGCCTGATGGCCTTTGACTGGCCCGGCAATGTGCGTGAGCTGGAAAATCTGATTCAGCGTCTGGTGATACTGCATCGCGGCAAGCGCATCAGTATGAAAGAATTACCCGACAAATACCGCTGTGACGATGCTGCTGCTGTGCTTGAAGGCCTCGCAATCGCCTCATCAGCAAGCGATGCCGGGAGAGTAGCTGGTACCGATCACCTCATGGCGGGGCCGACGGATATTCACTGGAGTGACAATGGTGTGGATTTTAATGCGCTGATCAGTGATTTTGAGGATCGACTGATTCTCGAGGCGGTCTCCCGTAGTGGTGGCAACAAAAAGGAGGCGGCGCGGCTGCTGAAACTCAAGCGCACCACCCTGATCGAAAAAATCAAAAAGAAAAACCTGCCGGTCTAACTTGTGGCCATTCGGAAACCCTGAATGAACCGGACGCAAGTTTCTGATTCGAAAAGGAGCCGTTTCCGGACGGACACTAGCTGACTTTCTGGAAGTGCCTGGATACCGTGTTCTGAATCTCGTTGGTGGTGGCCGGGATCACCAGAATATCCCTGGCGCCATATTTGATCGCCCGCAGCACGGCTGAACGGGTCCACTCTTTTCCGGCAAAAATCAGCGGTGGCAGGGTGCGGTTGGCTGATTGAAGTTTGATCGCTGCGGCGAACCCCTTTTCACCTATCTGCGCCATCACCAGGAAAATTCCCAGAACCTGATACTGTTGCAGCAGCCCCTTGATATCATCCTGAAAGCTCGCTACCCGACAGTCGTAGGATGCCGAGGCGAGAATCTCGACAAAGGTCTCGGCGGCACCTTGCTGATCGCTTAAAATCAGTACAATCGGTGGACCGGTCGGTGCAGTTTCAGCTGTTGTCGTTGTTGCAGAAGCGGCCGGCGATGTTTGATCAGTGCCGGTGGCTACTGTCGGGTTCCCCCAGGCGTCAGCAGCCGGGGCATCCAGATCAAAAAGTTCCGCCGGAAAGACCAGTAACAGGCGGTGAAGCTCGTAGCTGTCCATGCCAATGGTAAAGGACGCCAGGTAATAGCTGCCTGCGGCAAACGGCTGATTGGAAGAGGAGTCAATCTGGGTTGGAACAATGGTCTGACTTTCGGTGCGGACAAAGCGCAGCTGCTGCGGGTATCCATCGAGAAAAACCCGGGTTAAGCTGCCGGCCAGAATATTTGCGATCTCTCCATAAGCAGCGGAAACTTCCCCGTCAAACTCTCCTTTTTGCATTTTTACGGCAATCTGGTCATCCGGAAGCATAATCAGGGTGCCACCCATGGCAATTGCATCGGGAACCTGGGTCAATAAATACCCCACCCCTTTTTTATCACCACTGACCTTCATTCGGGTCAGGATCGCCTTGTTCACGCAATGAGAAGAGAAAAGTTCCTCTTTGGTCGTCATTACCAGTTGGGTGTCACTGCACCTGAGAGTTTGGCCGAGCAGGGCGCCGATTTCGCCCGTCAGGGTGTGCATTCCGGCTTGACAGACTGCATCTATGAGTGCCCTTTGCTTCAAAATAACCTCGCGTTGCGAAGAGGAGCCCAAGGCCAGGTGAGCTGAAACTGCAGCTCAACAAAAAAGCTGACCCTGGCTGGTGGTAAAATGTACGACAACCCGCTGACGGCTTTTCAGGAGCGGGGATGATCTGGGACTGCCCTGCAAGACCGCCGGCACCGGGGCAGTGGCTAACTACCATGGCAGCAAGACTACCGGTCAGGTTGATCATGGTCGGGGCATGACAACCGATCGCCTGTTTGCCGGATTCAAAGGTCGGCTGAGCGGCGCTATCGATGCAGATCATGCAGTTGAAGGTCTCATCGGTTGTTGCTGATATTAGTTTTAGCAAAATTCACAGTAACTGTTCAGCACTGGATCTTCGGATCCTATGACAAGGGACGCGATTGTTTCCCGTTGGGTCATCCATGACCGCTTGTTGTCGCCGTCCATGGCGACAAACACCCTTGCCACAGGAGCCAAAGGCCCTGCGCAAGGATAGTGCTGAATAGTTACGATTCAAATTGACGTCCTGAACGAATAGTTATTGCTCGGGGATGGAGGGACCGGCCGGGTCAGAGCTGCGTATAGTCAACAATCAATACCCGGAATTTTTGTTTCATTTACAAATTGCCCTTGTGATAGAGCGCCGGTTTTATTTTTTTCCCCGGAATGTCGACAACCTCGCTGACTTTATTAACCACGAGGCCGAACCCGGTTGAATTAACACGGACGACGATAATGCCGGTACCGTCATCATCGCCGCGTCATACATTGGTATCTCTGCGCTGCTTAAGAGTTTTTCAGCGGTGTTATAGCGGGCTTCTTTTTTCGCCGCCGGCGTTTGCGGCGAAGCGGGAGCTTAGACGGCGAATCAGCGCCGTTGATAGCTGGATGCCATTCCTGCAACAGCGGCCGGAGATCGGGTCGAACCTCAGTCCAGAGAGTAAAGAGCTCCATCGCGTTGGCGGTGGCGGGGTGGCGCAAAAATTTCTGTTCGCCACGCTGGCCGCGGCCACGGACCAGCCGAAAACAGCCGAGGAGCAGGTCGCGCGCCTGGATACGGATGCCGGCGGCGATGCTGAAATAACGGCAGTGGGGTGTCAGAATATCGTTGGCGGATTGTACGGCGGTTGTAATGGCGGTGCCGCGCTCCGGCGGGCAACTGTCCATAAACAGGCGCAGATAGAGTGCCGCAAGAGCAAAGCTTTCATCGATGGCCGTGCCGCAGCGCGTGCGTGCGTCGACCTGCGCCAGCATGGCGATTCCTTCGTCGGTACCCGGGTAACCGGCGAGCAGATGCGGAAGCATGCCAAGCTCCCGGCAGTGGCGTAATACCGGAGCAGCGATGCCGTAACGGAATAGCGCCATGACCTCTTCGCGCACCCGTGCCGGTGCAGCTGTGGCCAGCAGTTCCCGGTGTTCTTCGATGGCTGGGATAATGTTGTCGCACAGGTTGAAATCGAGACGGGCAGCAAATTCGATGGCGCGTAACATGCGCACCGGATCTTCGACAAAGCGCACCAGCGGATCACCGATGACGCGAATCAGCCGTTGCTTAAGATCAGCAAGGCCGCCAATATGATCGACGACGCTGAAATCAGCGATATTATAGAACAGGGCGTTGATGGTAAAATCGCGACGATAGGCATCCTCGCACGGGCTGCCAAAAAGGTTCTGGACAAAATGCAGATGATCGCCGGGATCGTCGGGAAGTTCTTCCGGGGAGACCTCGCGGCGAAAGGTGGCGACCTCGATCAGCTTGTTGCCGGCAAAGCGGATATGGGCGAGGCGAAAACGGCGTCCGACGAGAAAACAGTTACGGAACAGGCGTTTAATCTGGTTGGGAGTGGCATCGGTGCCGATGTCAAAATCTTTGGGCGTGCGCCCGAGCAGCAGATCACGTACGCTGCCACCCACCAGATAGCTTTTGAAACCGTTCCGGTGCAATCGGTAAAGCACCTTCAGGCAATCTTCATCGATCTGCTGGCGTGAGATCGGATGCTGGTCGCGTTGGAGAATAATGGGCAGGTCAGGATTCATGTCAGTCCGCTGATAAGAGCTGGTTAGAGTCAGGCGGACTATAGCAATTCAATCAGTGAAAAAAAACCGTTTTGATTGGAAAAACGGCAGTCTTTTTATTAGCCTGCCGCAATTATCGGACCTATTGGTGAGCAACTGTGATAAAAACTTTGGATGCACTGGTTATATTGGGCGCGACTGCCGGCGGTAAAACCGCCCTGGCAGTGGCAGCGGCACGACATTTCGGTGGTGAGATAATTTCCGCCGATTCACGCCAGGTCTATCGTGGAATGGACCTGGGAACCGGCAAAGATCTTGCTGAATATGGAGAAATTCCCTATCACCTGATTGATATTGCAGAGGCCGGCAGTGAATACAACCTCTTTCAGTTTCAGCGCGATTGCTACGCGGCAATAACCACGATCCGTCAGCGGCGCGCCTTACCGATTATTTGCGGCGGTACCGGCCTCTATCTTGATGCGGTGCTGAAGGGCTATCATCTGGTTGAGGTAGCGGAGAATCCGCAACTGCGTGAACAAGTGGCAAGCTTAAGTGATGAACAGTTGCGTCAGCGCTTGCTGGAATTGAAGCCCCGGCAGCACAACCGCACCGACCTTGATGATCGTGACCGTCTGGTGCGCGCTTATGAAATTGCCCTTGGCGAAACCACCGCAGCACCAGCCGAACCCTTCGTCTGGCGGCCGCTGGTGTTCGGCTTGCGCTGGCCGCGTGTGGTTCAGCGCCGCCGCATTGCGGTGCGGCTGAATGAGCGCCTGGAGCAGGGGATGATCGCGGAAGTTGAGGGGCTTTATACTGCTGGCGTCAGCTGGGAGCAACTGGAATTCTACGGCCTTGAATATCGTTATATCGCGCATTACCTTCAGGGGAAATTGCGCCGTAGCGAAATGGTTCAGCAACTTGCCGTCGCCATTGGTCAGTTTGCCAAGCGTCAGGAAACCTTCTTCCGGCGGATGGAAAAGCACGGGGTGCAGATCATCTCGCTTGATGCGCAAAAAAATCCCTTCGCTCAGCTCTGTTCTTATGTTCAACAGTACCGGATCGACCTTTAAATGCAGCGCCAGCTGAAAAAATACCTCGATAATCGTGCTGCCCTGGCTCCCTGGCGGTTGGCCGGCAGCAGTACGTCAACCGTAGATGCTGCGCTTGTGATTCCGGCACTGGCAGAAGCGGATAGCCTGCCGGCGACCCTCCAATCCCTCGCAACCAACGATCCTGATCTGCTCAAGCGCACCCTGGTGATCGTGGTGGTTAATCAGCGCCAGGATGTGTCGGCAACCCTGCGGCGTAACAACGAGAGGACCCTGTCCTGGTTGGCATCCCAACCCTGCTCACCGCTGCAGTTGAACTGGATCGATGCCGCCAGCACCGCTTTTGAGCTGCCGCCCGGGCAGGGGGTCGGACTGGCCCGCAAGATCGGCTTTGATGCGGCATTGGAGCGGCTTAACTGGAACAACGGCCCCTTTTTGATTTCCCTTGATGCCGATACCCTGGTTGATCCTGATTATCTCACGGCACTGTTTCGCCACTTTGCTACAGCGCAACAACCTGGTGCCGTGCTGCCCTTTCGCCATCAGGCAGCAACAGATCTGGTCGAGGAAGAGGCTATCCGCGCTTATGAGCTCTATCTGCGCAGCTACCGGTTCGGGCTTGAAACGGCCGGATCGCCCTATGCCTATCATAGTATTGGCAGCGCCTTTGCCTGTCGGGCGCAGGGTTATATTGCCGCCGGCGGGATGAACCGGCGGCTGGCCGGTGAGGATTTCTATTTTCTCCAGCAGCTCAACAAGGTCGGCGGGGTTGCAGCTTTACAGGGAACGCTGGTGCACCCGGCTTCGCGTTGTTCGGAGCGCGTGCCTTTTGGTACCGGGCGCATCGTCGCCCAGTCTCGGCAGGGAACGCGGCCCGCTTACCGCCTGGTTACTGCACAGGCCTTTGCCCAACTGCAAGAGTGGCTGAGGATGGTTGCGGCGCAGCCCAATGGTACGGCTGACGACCTGCTGAAACGGGCGCAGCAGATTTCAAGGGAGCTTGCCGCCTTTCTCGTTGAGCGCGATTTTTCTACCTCCTGGGTGCGATTGCAGCGAAATCACGCTAGTAGCACTCAACGACTGCGTGCCTTTCATCACTGGTTTGACGCTCTGCGCACCCGTCAACTCCTCACCCGTCTGACAGCAGCTGCTGACGACCCAGCCTTGCTGGTGACAGAATTGCTGGGGTGGGGCGGTTATGAAGGCTGTCATGATGCCGCAGCGCAACTGGCGTTGCTGGAAGCTTTGCAGGGGGTATGCAGGCACAGGGACTGATGCAGGGATTAACGACGAGATTCGCAAGGTTTTGCTTGGCTCCGTTAGTCCAATGATGGCAGAATACCTCTTTTGTTTGCGTACTCACTAACCTTAATCTCCAAGTACAGGTTTGCTTTATGACGCTGCTTTATCGTATCGCTTTATTGATGTTTTTGGTGCCGGCGTTAGCTCTGGCTCAGTTGCCAGATCAGCTGCTGGAGGATTTTGCCCCGGCCGACGGAATTGTGCTGATGGCCATAGGTGACTCCTGGCTGGTGGATCTGGATATCAATCAGAATTTGCGCCCGGGAGATATCCTTTCGGTCATGTCTCCCGGTGAAACCATCGTTCATCCGCAAACCCGTGATATTGTCGGTCGCATCGATCACGTCGTCGGCTTTCTGGTGGTTTCCCGTGTCATGTCCGGTTATTCCTATGCGGATCTGCTGACCAAGGAGTTAAGCCTGCAGGCGGGGGATCAGGTACGGCGTTTCGAACGAATCCCGGCCTATATTGATGGCGCTGTTCCGGAAAACCTGGCGCAGGAACTTAAACGCAGTCTGAGTCATCTTGAGTGGGTTGCCACACCTCCTGACACCGCGGACCCGGGACTGTCCTTTCAGTTGCAGAACGAGCGTCTGAATGTTACCGGACGGGCCGGTGCGGTTGTCGGCAGTTACCGTTACAGCACGGGGCAAGAGTTGGTACCGATGACACCTGCCATTCGTCAAACCGAGCCGGTTGCTCCTGTTGGTCCCGAGCGCAGTGCGCTGAATCGCGGTGTTGATTCCCTGCTTGGCACTGTTGGCTTGTCGCGTGGCGATACCCGTCTGGAAGCACCGGGGATTGCTCGTCAACAACAGTCCGATGGTGTCTGGATCAGCCCGCCGCTGGGTGAGAATCCAGTTGGGTTGGCCGTTGGTGACCTGACCGCTGATGGGCGTAGCGAGATTGCCATTGCCCTGGAAAATGAACTGCGCATCATGCGGATGAAGGATGGCCAGTTTAGCGCTGTCGGCGTCGTCAGTTTTCCGGCTGGTACGCGACTGCTGGCGATTGATGCTCACGATCTTAACAAGGATGGTCGTGCCGAACTCTATATCACTGCCGTCATTGACAATGATCTGCGCAGCCAGGTGGTGGAATATCGTAATGAGCGCTTCGAGCGGGTTATCACCATGGTCAACTGGTTCATGCGGGTGGTCGATCTGCCGGGTGAAGGACCAGTCCTCCTTGGTCAGCGCCTGAGCCGTAGTGATGAGCCATTTTTGCCGCCGGTATTCCGCATAGAGCGTACCGGCGACCGTCTGTCGCGCGGTGCTGATCTGGATTTGCCGGCGCGGATTAATCTGTTCAGCATGCTGCCGATTACCGCCGGCAATGGTGAAACCCTCTATGCTTCATTATCGGCCGATGATCGTTTGCAACTGGTCAACAGCAGCAATGACCGCCTGTGGCGTTCCAGCGATTACGTTGGCGGTTCGGATATCAGTTTTTATAACCGCCCGGAATCTGAGGCGACAATGCGTGTGCCGGTCGCCATGCAGAAGCGTCTGGTGCGTCTGGCTTCGGGTGAGATTTTGACCATCCAGAATCAGGGGTCACGTTTGCTGCAAGGGTTGCGCACCTTTAGCGATGGACAACTGGTCGCCTATGAGTGGGATGGTAGCAGTTTACAGCTTATTGAGCGCTGGCGCACCCCGCGGCAAAAAGGATATATCGCTGACTTTATCGTTGCCGACATTGATGACAATAGTGAACTGGAACTGATTGTCGCCATGCGTTTCCAGGAAAAAAACATCCTGCAGCGTGGTCATTCCGCCCTGATGGTGTTTAAACTACAACAGTAACATCTATTAGTTACGGCTGGATTGATCCAGCCGTATCTCTTTTTGCTTTGCTATGGTGACCGCGACACTCCCCATGAATATTCTCTCCCTCCATCAGGTCAGTCTGGCCTTCGGTGGTCCTAAACTTCTCGATAGCGTCAATTTGCAGATTGAGGCCGGTGATCGTATCTGTCTGCTTGGGCGTAACGGTGCCGGCAAATCGTCGTTGATGCGCCTGCTCAACGGCGACATTCCGGCTGACGCAGGCGAGATCCAGCGCCGCCAGGGGGTGCATACCGCCTACGTTCCCCAGGACTTTCCCAGCCGGTGGCCGGGGACGGTGCGTGACTATCTGCTGCAATCTGGTCAGGCACAAGGGATTGACGAGCTGACCCTGCAGGTGCGGATTGATCAACTCGCCGGACGTTTGGAATTGATGTTGGATGAACCGCCAACCGATCTTTCCGGTGGTCAGCAACGTCGTACCTTGCTGGCGGCAGCACTGATTCTCGAACCCGACCTGATCCTGCTCGATGAACCGACCAACCATCTTGATGTCGAGGCGATTATCAAACTCGAAGAGATGCTGCTGCGGCTCGGGAAGACACTGGTTTTTGTCAGTCACGACCGCGCTTTTGCCCGCCGTCTGGCAACACGGATTGTTGAACTTGATCGTGGCCGCTTGCATGACTATCGCTGCGACTACGACACCTTTCTGGAGCGCCGCCAGGATGTTCTGCATGCCGAAGAAAGGGCCTGGGAGCGTTTTGATCAGAAGCTGGCTGAAGAGGAGGTATGGATCCGCAAGGGGATCAAGGCACGCCGTACCCGTAATATGGGACGGGTGCGCGATTTGCTGAAATTACGCGAGGAGCGGCGCCAACGGCGTGAGCGTATCGGCAAGGTACGCCTGAATATCGATGAAGCACAGCGCAGCGGGCGCCTGGTAGTAGAAACGCAGGGCTTGAGTTTTGCCTTTGACGACAGTCCGGCGTTGATTAAGAATCTTGATTTGCGCATCATGCGCGGTGATCGCATCGGTCTGCTCGGGCCTAATGGCTGTGGTAAAACCACCCTACTCAAGCTGCTGACCGGCGAATTACAGCCGACGACCGGTACCCTGCGCCTGGGAACCAATCTGGAAATCGCCTATTTTGATCAATTGCGTGACCAGCTCGATGGTGATCGCAGTGTCAAGCAGAACCTCGCTGATGATCACGATCAGGTCATCATCAATGGCCAGCCGCGCCATATTTATGGTTACCTGCAGGATTTTCTTTTTACCCCTGAGCGGGCGCGCACGCCGGTTCGGGTCCTGTCCGGTGGGGAAAAAAATCGCTTGCTGTTAGCCAAGCTGTTCACCCGTCCGGCGAATCTGCTCATTCTCGATGAACCGACCAACGATCTTGATATGGAAACCCTCGAGTTGCTTGAGGAATTACTCCTTGATTATCAGGGGACGGTGCTGTTGGTCAGCCACGACCGCAGCTTTATCAACAACCTGGTGACCAGCTCCCTGGTGTTTAGCGGCAACGGCAGGGTTGAGGAGGTCATCGGTGGTTATGATGACTGGCTGGCGCAGCAACCGGTGCTGGCCCCTGGTACAGAAAAAAAAGCGAAAGCGGCTGCCCCGGTGCGCAAAGAGCGACAGCGCAAACTGACGTTCAAAGAGAAAAAAGAACTGGAAGAATTGCCCCTGACCATCGAGACCCTCGAAGCCGAACAGGCAGAGTTGCATCAGCGCATGGCCGACCCGACACTGTACCAGCAGGGGGGCAGCGCGGCGGTTACCGCGACGAACCAGCGGCTGGCTGAGTTGGAAGCAACGCTGGAGAAAGCCTACGGGCGCTGGCAGGAGTTGGAGCAGATCCCGGAGTAAACCTTTAATGCAGAGGTGCAGGTGAGTTTGATAGCTGATTTGAACATATTGTTGCCAATCTTTTTGCCACCAAGGCACCAAGAACACCAAGGGGATCTGAAGACCTGAGAACATAGCGTCGGATTTTTAACTTTCAGCAATTCAGCCCTAAGGTTTTCTTGGAGAACTTGGAGCCTTGGTGGCTAAATTTTTAAGGTAGCGCTTCAGCGAGCAGGTCGAGGATATGCAGGGCGCGTTGGTTGCCGCCTGAGTGATTGATGCTGTCCTGCAGTTGCATGATGCAGCCGGGGCAGTCGGTGGCTACCAGCGTGGCACCGGTTTCCTCGATCAGGGCCGCTTTTTTGGCACCAATCTTTTTGCTGGTATCATAGTGATAGACCGAGTAGGTTCCCCCCAGCCCGCAACAGCTCCCCGCCCCTGGCAATTCGACAAAATCGACCTGGGGCAGGGCTTTGAGGATCGCCCGCGGTTCCTTGGTGATACCGTGATTACGCAGGTGACAGGGATCGTGGTAGGTGACCTTGATGCGCTTTTCCGCCTTGGGCAGTTGCGCCAGTTTTTCCGGCAACCCCTGCTCGACCAGATAGACGAAGATGTCCTTGATTTTTTTCTGATACTCCCCTTCACCGCCAATCATCCCCGGATAAATCTGCCTCAAGCCCGAATGGCAGGAGGCACAGGCGGTAACGATGGTATCGTAGCGGTGTTTGCTGAACATCTCCAGGTTGATGGAAGCCAACCTTTCCACCGTGTCAGTGGCACCGGCTGATACCGCCGGCAGACCACAGCAGGCCTGCTCCTGGGGAATCAGAATGGTTACCCCGAGAAACTTCAGCGCCTTGATCAAGGCTTCGCCGCTTTCCGGATACATGTAATTGATGCCGCAACCGGTAAAAAACAGGACGGTCGGGGCGCCCTCTTTACCGGGGATCACTTCGGGAAAGCGTTCACGTAAGGGTTTAGCGGTGACCGGCGGCAAGGTCCGGTCGGCACTGATGAAAGGGGCAGGAAAGCGCAGGTGTAGCCCGCTACTCTCAGGGATTTTTTTGAATAACAGGCGCGACAGTTTGCCACCGCTTTTGGCCAGCAGATTCATCAGTTTCGGGTGTTTAAGCACCGTTGCTACACCGAAACCAAAGCTGGACAATCCCTTGCGTCGGGCGATCTCGCGCCGCGTGGCGGCGACAATCTCTTCGGTCTGGACTTTGTTGGGGCACTGGGAGTAGCAACTGCCGCACAGCAGGCATTGGGACATATCGACAAGGAACTGCTCCTCCAGATCAACCTCGCCGTCGAGCAAGGCATCCGCCAACGCGATCTTCCCCCGCGCCACTCGCCCTTCATGGCGTTCAGCACCAAAGGCCGGGCAATGGGCACGACAGCCACCGCATTTAACGCAATGTTTGATCTCGTCACGATAATCTTCAAGGGTTTTAAGTTTGGCCATTAGCTTAAATTTCTGCCACCAAGGCTCCAGGCTCACCAATAAAATCAAAAAACTTAGCTTCTCTTGGCGTTCTTGGTGCCTTGGTGGCTAACAGGTTTTAAACATCACTCGGGAAGATTTTTCCCGGGTTGAGGATGTTGTTGGGGTCGAGGGCTTTTTTGATGGTTTTCATGTAGTCGATGGCAGCCGTGCCCAGCTCCATGCCGACAAAAGGCGCCTTCATGATCCCGACGCCGTGTTCACCACTCATGGTCCCGCCAAGCTCCAACGCCCCGGCAAAGACATCGGCGATGGCCCCATCGGCTTTTTCTTGTTCACCGGGAATCTTGCTGTCGATCATGATATTGACATGAATGTTGCCGTCGCCGGCATGACCAAAGTTGACGATAGGAATGCCGTACTTGTCAGAGATCTTGTCGATTTTGCGGATCATTTCCGGCACTTTGGAGCGTGGAACGCAGATATCCTCGTTGAACTTGTCCGGGTTGACGCGGCGCAGTGAGGCCGAGACCGAGCGGCGAATCTGCCACAGGGCTTCACTTTCTTCCGGGGTTTCAGCGATCCGGGTTTCCACCACCCCTAAGGGTTTGATGATGGCGGCGATTTTCTGTGCCTGCTTGTCGAGAAACTCGCGGTCGCCGTCGACCTCAATGATCAGCAGGGCGCGCGCTGCTTGCGGAACCTGCAGATTTGTCGCTTCGCGGACACAGTCGATGGTGCGACCGTCCATGAACTCCAGGGTCGCCGGGATGATCTTGCCGCGGATGATGTTTGACACCGCCTGGGCGGCGCCATCGATGGAGTCGAACAGCACCAGCATGGTTTTTTTGGCTTCCGGTAACGGCAGCAGTTTGATGATGATCTTGGTGATGACCGCCAGGGTGCCTTCGCTGCCGCAGATCAGTTTGGTCAGGTCGTAGCCGACCACCCCTTTCATGGTGGGACCACCGGTGGTAATGATGTCACCGGTCGGGGTGACGATCTCAAGGCCGATGATGTAGTCCTTGGTAACGCCGTACTTGACACAGCGCGGGCCGCCGGCACACTCGGCAACGTTGCCGCCGAGGGTCGACATTTTCAGCGATGCCGGATCGGGCGGGTAGAACAGACCGACTTTTTCCACCGCTTTTTGGAAATCTTCGGTGACTACCCCGGGTTCGACAGTGGCGACGAGGTTTTCCTCGTCGATCTCCAGGATACGATTGAGGCGGGTTAAGCCAAGGACAATGCCGTCCGATTGGGTCGGCAGGCTGCCACCGCTGAAGCCACTACCGGCGCCGCGAGGATAGATGGGGATATGGTGCCGGGTGGCCAGCGCCATGATCCGGCTGATCTCTTGCGTGGTGCCGGGGTGAACCACCGCTGCCGGCAGAAACTTGCGCTGGGTGGCATCGTAGGAGTAACAGATCAGCGAAGCCTTGTCGGTGAGGACATG
>NZ_JCBCBS010000020.1:0-3759 GCF_059864205.1 Pelovirga sp. | reverse complement strand
GCATCGATCGTGAGCGCTTAAAAAACCTCACCGGCGTACTCGACATCTATAAAATACCGGATGAAGATTAGGGAGTAGGGAGTGGGGAGTAGGAAGTAGGTTTTCCCATTCCCCATTCCCCACTCCCCACTCCCTAATCTTCATCCGGTATTTTATAGATGTCGAGTACGCCGGTGAGGTTTTTTAAGCGCTCACGATCGATGCGGCGGGTGTCGCCGACGACGCCGAGGATAATGCGGTCGACGCCTGTTGATTGATGAAAGTCACAATCCTGCTCCACCAGAAATTCTTTCACCTGCTCGACTTCCTCTTCTGTTGCATGTTTCTTCATGATAACCAGCATGGTTATTTGCTCCCTCTGGCGTGGGTTCGTTCCAGGCTGCGGCTTTCATCGATGACCCGTTCAAACAGCCTGACAATGGCCGCGTTATCGAGGGGGCCGGGGTTGTTTTTGTGCATCCGTTCAAAGATCAGCTTTTCCCGTTTAGGATCATAGATGGCGAGATGGAGTTTTTTTTTGGCCTCGCCGATCTGTACGGCCAGAGCGGCGCGCTCGTTAAAAATACGCAGTAACTGGTCATCCAGCTGATTGATCTGCTCTCGTAGTTTATCGATATCCAAAATTCAATCCTTTATTTGTTGTCGGGGGCTAGCTGGCGTCTTGACTTTCTCATGGTCGAATTCAACCCGCTGATGATGGTGTCGTGGAGAAAGTTTTCATCATTTTTTTCCGGGTAATCGATGGTGTAATGCAAACCGCGACTTTCTTTGCGCAACAGAGCACTCTGAACGATCAGTCGGGCCACGGTGGTGATGTTGCGCAGCTCAATAAGGTCAGATGTCAGTAGAAAGTTCCAGTAGTATTCGTTGATTTCACGCTGGATCAATTTAATGCGATTCATGGCGCGTTGCAGGCGCTTGTCGGAACGCACAATGCCGACGTAGTTCCACATGCAGCGGCGGATTTCATCCCAGTTGTGGGCAACGATAACCTCTTCGTCGCTGTCGGTGGCATCACCCGAATCCCAGGCGGGAATGACTGCCGGCGGTGTTGGCGTTTGTTCAAGGCGCGACAGGCATATGGCGGCCGCCCGACCGGCAAATACAACCCCTTCCAGCAGACTGTTGCTGGCCAGGCGGTTGGCGCCGTGCAGGCCGGTACAGGCCACTTCACCGATGGCAAACAAGTTGGTGATATTGGTCTCACCGTGGGCGTCTGACTGCAGGCCGCCACACAGGTAGTGAGCAGCGGGAACCACCGGAATCGGTTCGACCTTCATGTCGATACCGTAGCCCAGGCAGGTTTCATGGATCATCGGAAAATGGTCGATAATATATTCGGTGCTTTTGTGGGTAATGTCGAGGAAGACACAATCATCACCATGTTTTTTCATTTCGTTGTCGATGGCGCGGGCAACGATGTCGCGTGGCGCCAGGTCTTTTAGTGGATGGTAGTCTGCCATAAAGGCATAGCCGTCAGCGCGGCGCAGAATCGCCCCCTCACCACGAACCGCTTCAGAAATCAGAAAGGATTTTGCATGAGGGTGATACAGGGTCGTCGGATGAAACTGCATGAATTCCATATTGGCAACGTGGGCTCCGGCGCGCCAGCCGATGGCGACGCCGTCACCGGTGGCGATATCCGGGTTGCAGGTGTAGAGGTAGACCTTGCCGGCACCGCCGGTGGCAAGAGCGGTAAAGCGCGCTTCAAAGGTGATTACCGTGTTTGAATTCTTGTCCAGCACGTAGGCACCGAGGCAATGATTTTTAGTGGAGCAGGCCAGACCGATTTTGGCCGAGGTGATCAGGTCAACAGCTATGTGATGTTGGTAGAGGATGATATTGGGATGCTGCATGACCGCCTCAACCAGGGCCCGTTCGATTTCCCTTCCGGTGGAATCCTTGGCATGGAGGATGCGGCGGAAGCTGTGGCCACCTTCACGGGTCAGGTCGTATTGCTGGTTGTCGTTGCGGCTGAAGTTGACGCCCCAGTCGATCAGATCATGAATGGCTTGTGGGCCGGAGTTGATCACCAGATCGACAATATCCGGATGGGACAGGTAGGAACCGGCAACGATAGTATCGCGGGCATGGTCGGCAAAGCTGTCTTCAGTTGAAAAAACCGAAGCGATCCCTCCCTGTGCCAACTGGGTAGCGGTTACATCGATATCGCGCTTGGTTACCAGCGCAACCGTGCCCTGGTCAGCGACCTTGAGGGCGTAGGTGAGACCGGCTATGCCGGTGCCGATAACCAGAAAGTCGCTGACAATTTTCATGCGGGTAAGCTCCTTGAGCCGTCTATCTAGAGGAAATGCCCGGCGTCATTATCCGGGTGCTGTTTGTCTTTGTCAACAACAAGCCTGGCCGACGGGATGCGATAAATGCAGCTTGACAGAATGTCGGGCAAAAGTTATAAAAATCTCATGATACTGAAGGCCACCCCCATATTGTTGCTGTTGTTCATCTTTTCCCCCGCCTCCGCTGATGCGGCGATTTACCGCTATGTCGATGCGCAGGGTGGGGTCCATTACACCAATGTTCCCAGTAATGGTCAATACCGCCTCTATCGCCCGGAAGGAGAAACCTTCCGCCTCGAAACCCTCATTGGCCACTACGCACAACGTTTTCAGCTTGAACCATCCCTGTTGATGGCGGTTATCAAGGTTGAAAGTAATTTTGATCCACGGGTGGTGTCACGTAAAGGGGCGCAGGGGTTGATGCAGTTGATGCCGGAGACAGCACGTGAAGTCGGTGTTCGTAATCCATTCGATCCTGCTGAGTCGATTTTTGGTGGTGCCATGTATCTGCGCAAAATGCTGGATACCTTTGATCATCTCGATCTTGCCCTGGCCGCCTATAATGCCGGTCCGGGGGCCGTGCGCAGATTTGGCGGAATTCCCCCCTATGAAGAAACGGTCAATTATGTTAAACGAGTCAGGTACTATATGGGTCATTATCAACTGAACGGAAACCAACGGTGACTAAATCCTATCAGCAACTGTTGAACCTTCCCAATATACTCACCCTGTCGCGGATCGTTGCCGTTCCGGTGGTGGTGGTTCTGTTGATGTTTGAATCGAAGCAGGCCTGTTTCTGGGCTGCCATGGTTTTTCTTGTGGCATCCATGACCGACTGGCTTGATGGCTATCTGGCACGCAAATGGGAAGTGGTAACGGTGCTGGGGAAGTTTCTCGATCCCCTGGCCGACAAGCTGATCGTCATGGCGGCCCTGATCATGCTGATCCCCCTCGATCGGGTGCCGGCCTGGGCGGTTTTTATCATTCTTGCCCGCGATATTATCGTTTCCGGTATCCGCTCCATCGCCTCGTCAGAGGGTATCGTTATCGATGCCAGCCCTTTGGGGAAGTACAAGACCATTTTCCAGATGATCGCTCTGGTTATTTTGTTGCTTCATTATCAATATTATTGGTTTTTTGGTATCCAATTCGATTTTCTCTATGCCTCGATGCATAACGTCGGTATCATTATCTTCTATATTTCTCTGGTGCTGACGATCTGGTCGGGTGTTGATTATTTTGCAAAGTTTTTCAAGATTTTTGCAAGATAGCTAACCTCCAGATATTTAAGGTATAATTTCAAAAATAAAAAAACCGGTTTTTTTATTGACAGTCCTTAAAGCGTTTTGCTATACATACATCCGCTTCGGCGAAAGACACCACTAACGCGGGAATAACTCAGTGGTAGAGTGCAACCTTGCCAAGGTTGAAGTCGCGGGTTCAAATCCCGTTTCCCGCTCCA
>NZ_JCBCBS010000018.1:0-3147 GCF_059864205.1 Pelovirga sp. | reverse complement strand
CCAAAGGGATCGGGAATTACCCTGTTGGTCGACCTGCTTTCCGGAGTCCTGTCGGGCGCACATTTTGGCCGGGAGGTTCTTAGCGTCTATTCCAACCAGGAACAGGTTTGTGGAACCGGACATTTCATTCTGGTGATGAAGGTAGCTAGTTTCATGCCGGTGGCTGAGTTCAAACAGCGTATGGATAAGCAGCTTGCTGCAATTCGGGCGTTGAAGCCAGCAGCCGGATTTGCGGCGGTGTCATACCCGGGTGATCGGGGAACCCGGCTAGAAAAAGAGCGACGTTTAAAAGGGATCCCCATCAGCAACCCGGTCCAAAGGGATATGCAGAAGATGGCCGAACAGTTGGCATTAGCTTTCCACAATTTGTAATAGGTAGTGGTTTCATTCTGTACCGTTTGTAAATCTGTAAAATCAGATTGCTACACAGTTCTTCTGAGTAACTTAACCGTAAATGGTTGAATTTGCTTGTTCATAATGCTTGTTGTTCTTGCTCTACTGATACCAGTTGATACCCCAGTTCTTGTGCTTTACGTTTCAGATTTTGTAACACCCGTGATCGGTAGCGTTCTTCATATTGTTCTTGGCCGACATCGACGAAGTCGGTTCCGTTTTTGAGCATGTTGTAGATCAACCTAGCCAGTTTGTGGGCAGTTGCGGTGATCGCTTTGGGCGCGCCCAATCTCGAACGTTGGCGTCTTAAATAGGCGCCCATGGCACTTTTTGAATTGAACAGCGTCATGGCTGCCATGCGTAAGGCGGCTGCCGCTCGATTAGCAACCGGCTTGGTCGCACTGCTGAGAACTTTGCCCCCGCTGATCTTTGAGCCAGGGCACAAACCGAGCCATGAAGCAAAATGCTTGGCCGACTTCCAGCGGCTCATGTCAATGCCAATTTCGGCAATGATCTTCAGGGCCGTGTTAGTACTGATGCCGTTGATGCTGGACAGATCAACGCCGGACATGCGCTGTAGTGCTTCCTCCATACTGCGCGGCGGACTGTTATTAAGATCGTTATCGTCGGATGCATCACATGCATTGAGTTGATCGAGGATCTGCTGATCACAATCAGCGATCTTTTGTTGGTAGAACTCATAGAGTTCCACTGCCTGTTGTAGGCTGAACAAATGTTCAGATCGATAGTTTCCGTGTAAAGAGCGAGCAATCGTCTCTTGGTTGTTCTTGCAGCGTTTGTCCCGCATGGCAGCCAATGTCTTCGGATTGCGCTCGCCGGCAAGGATGGCACTAATGATCTTCATGCCGGTGACCCCTGTGATGTCGGTGACGACATTGTGCAATTGGAGGTTCATCTGCGACAGGGCTTTTTGCATGCGCTGAATATACGATGAAGCATTGCGCACCAGCGTTGCGCGCTGACGAACATAGGCGCGGAGTGTACACACCTGATCAACGGGCCGAAACGCGCCGCGCAGCAATCCGTAAGTATGCAGCTGCTGCAACCATTGACAATCAAGGACGTCGCTTTTTCTGCCGGGGACATTCTTGACATGGCGGGCATTGACCAATCTGACGTCAAGTCCGTAGAGCTCAAGAATTTCAAAGACCGGGATCCAGTAAATGCCGGTTGATTCCATGGCAACGGTCGTAACATTGCAGGAGATCAGCCACTGTGCCAGGCGTTCGAGATCATCGGTAAAGGTCGAAAATTCCCTGACTGGCTGATCATCGGCTCCTTCTGGAACAGCCACAAAGTGGCTGCGGGAGCCGACGTCAATCCCTGCTGCGTGATGGTTCAGCTGTTGCAAATGTTTTGGAAACTTGGCCGTTCTTTTGCGAGATGGTTTCTTTTGCTTCATGCGTCTGACCTCCGAAATGAGAATTTGGTCAGGCCGGGAAGAGGAGCTGTCAAAATAGGCTCTCTTCTGAACGGGATAGCAAATGCTTCACCAATGAAAAAACGCCAGCTCCCGAACCACGCTAATCAACGGGCACAATGCACCAATGGCGATACGGCCTCATCATCCCGGCTGCCACAGTGACGGTAGCCAAGGACGACGTGAAACTCAAGTTACTTTATGAAAATTCGCCCCGCGGGGCGTGAGTCGCTAATCAGATAATTTATTGTTTGACCGAGCCTCGATTTCACTTTCACTAGACCCTGCTCACCAATGCTGTTGACAATCTACAAGAAACCGTCGCCTGTTGTGCGCAATTTTTTATAAGGACAAGCAGGTATTTAGATGCCGTGGTAAAATTGCTCATGGTTTAGGTAAACAACCTACCGGCCGCCAAATCAAATGGCGTAAACAGGTCCTTGTAGCAGGAAGTATTTAGCTGCTGATTAAAACATTGACAATTTAAATATAAATTATTGACAAATTAACATCATTGTCTTAAGTTTTACCTCAAACGTTGTTTTATGAATTTTCACGCACTGCTTGATTGGCTGATTTCAAAACTAGGCATGGTGCTGAGAAACACGATTTCTCGCACTGCTGACCTGATGCTCTGAACCATCTTAGTACTCAAAGAACCTTCGAGTGGCGGAGGTTCCCACCTCTCAATGATCAGGAAGGAGTCAGGCAATGCTGAAGAAGATTTTATCGATTACAGCCGCATGTTTTTTGTTGTGGACACCCCAAGTGTTCAGTCAGAGTACCATCAATCTCGACCTGAATGCTATTTACGGAGCTAATAACCTTCACACCCTGGGGGCCGTCGATTTTGCAGAGAGGGTCAAAGAATATTCGCAGGGAAGCATCCAGGTAACAGTGCATCCAGGAGGAAGTCTTGGCTTTAGCGGGCCGGAACTGCTCCGATCCGTTAGGGATGGATTAGTACCGATGTCTGATATCCTGATGGGTGTCGTTGCCGGGAGTGAGCATGTTTTCGGGATGAGTTCACTACCGCGCTTGGTGAGTGATTTTGACGAGTCTCGTCAGCTATATGAGGCCGCAAAACCTGCTTATGAAAAAGCCGCAGCAAAGTGGAAGCAAAAACTGCTCTATGCTGCCCCCTGGCCACCAAGCGGGCTGGTTACAAAGAATATTGTCAATACCACCGCTGATCTTAATAACCTCAAAACCCGCACCTATGATCGTAACGGCGCCGAGTTCCTGCGTGCTCTAGGCAGCTCTCCGGTATCGATGCCCTGGGGTGAAGTCTACTCCTCCCTCACTACCGGGAC
>NZ_JCBCBS010000010.1:0-17711 GCF_059864205.1 Pelovirga sp. | reverse complement strand
TGATCTAAATCGGAAATTTCATCGATAATTTTCTCGATCTGATTTTTAAGCTCAGGTATTTTGGAAACCACAATATCCCAGACAAGTTCGATATCAACGGAGAAATATCCGTGGATCAACCGGTTCCGGGTAGCTGCCATTTTACGCCATTCGACCTCGGGATATTTTACCAGCAATTCCTCGGGCAGGTTCTTTACCGCCTCACCAATAATTTCAATACTCCGTATTGCTGCGCGGTGTAATACCGGGTCACGCATGAAATGATCAGGACGACAGGAACCAACGTGCTCAACCAGAAATGTTGTTTCATCAAGTATGTGACGAAGATAACTAATGGATGATTTCATATTGGGCCTCTCCCAAAATCCGCTCCTTTAAGTGGGGACTGAGGGATTCCGGGGTCAGGAGGTCGATTTTCTTATTGAACAAATCTTCTAAAAAAAAGCATAAGTTTATATAATTGTCATAGTTTTTCTGGCCAGTTACGAATTCAACGATAAAATCTATATCACTTTCAGCACGGGCTTCGCCGCGAATTTGTGAGCCGAACAGGCCAATGCGGCTTGCGCCAAAACGATCTAACTCTGTTTTGTTTTGTCGAATCAACTCAAAAATTTCTACCGCATTCATATTCACCTCCTCTTGTGCATAGTAACAAATAACCAGGTCGAAGGGTACGTTGATTAACTGTTTTAAAAGCATAACCAGTTGCTGGGTATACATAGGGTTGTTTAATAGTTGAATCAGCATTCCTCTCCTTCTCTTGCGACTACAGCGACTCTCCGATAAAATTTAACCCCACCCTGAGACTAGTAAACCGAAATTCTACTACTTAATCGAACCTCTAAAGGTGCTTTTAAATATCTTTTGCTCTGCCTCTAAAAATGTTACTGTTTCAACAAAGGAGGTGAAAACATGGCACATTCAATCTACTCTACCGTCACTGCGAGCATCACCGAGCTAAAACGCAACCCAATGGGTACCGTCGCCGAAGGTGAAGGGTTTCCCGTTGCCATTCTTAATCGTAATGAGCCGGCCTTCTACTGCATTCCCGCTGCAACCTATGAAGCACTTCTTAATCGCCTTGAAGATGCCGAACTCAATGAGATTTCAGATCAGCGAAAAGATCAAGCTGAAATCAAGGTGACCGTGGATGAACTATGACCTGAGCTTCAAAGAAGAAGCTTTGCGTGAATGGCGAAAACTTGATCCGACTGTTCGCAGCCAATTCAAAAAAAAGCTTATTGAGCGCCTTGATTGCCCACGCATAGCCTCTTTGCAATTATTTGGCCACACCGACCGATACAAAATCAAACTGCGCAGCGCCGGTTTTCGTCTCGTCTACGAAGTCCATGATACCGAACTACTTGTCGTTATCATAGCCGTGGGGAAACGTGACAGGAACCTGGTCTACAAAGCTGCTGATAAGCGTTAAGGTTGGGATCATAATTGTCGCAGAACACATGGTGAAAAAATTGTTCAGGGAGTCACCCCTCACCATCGTGCCGCATGAATATTGGGGTGAGCTGATATAGTCAAGTCTGATATAACAAAACCGTCTTGGGTTAGCGTACAAATATAGGCACAATGATGGAAACGCATAAGGAGGATCAAGATGGAGACCATGAGCTACTCTGCCTTTAGAAATAACCTGGCCAAAACCCTCGACAGGGTCAGCGAAAACCACATGCCGGTGCTGATTACCCGGCAAAATGGCAGCCCTGCGGTGGTGATTAGCCTTGACGATTTTCATGCCTACGAAGAAACAGCTTACTTGATGGCGAGTCCGAAGAACGCTCAAAGACTCAATGAGGCCATTAGCGAGATCGAATCAGGTCAGAGCCTTCAACGCGATCTGTGTGAAGAATGATACTCTCCTGGGCACAAAACGCATGGGACGACTATCTTTATTGGCAGCAAGCGGATAAGCAGATTTTCCAACGTATTAACACCCTGATCAGAGAAACGATACGGCACCCGTTTGACGGCATTGGCAACCCGGAACCCTTGAAGCACTTCTGGACCGGCTACTGGTCCAGACGTATCGACCGCACCCACCGGCTAGTGTACAAAGTCACCGACGACAGCCTTATTATTGTTCAATGCCGTTTTCATTATTAAGAAATCTGGTTATCTATTTGACTCCAGTAAATCAGAAAACAGGATATGGATTCTGCGACTACGCCTAGCTCCGCGCAGAATGACACTCGTTTTTTTCCAGTCAACGTCCTTCTGTGTCATCCTGCGCGAAGTCGCAGAACACCATATAGCTTTTATTGGCGAGACGAGTGGGCATGGTTTAATTGCTGAATCAAAAAGCCACAACGCAGACGCTGGGAGGGAGTGGCGGAGAGAAAAACCAGTTTTTTGCCGCGATCAACATCTATCAAGGTCTGTTAAATTTAAACACAGCCAAAAATTTCAGCAGCAAAGGTTTTACCTACAGATTTTCATGGATTTTCATCGCGGCAAAATGCTCTTGAATCTGGGTTAGCCTTTACCAGACAGGATCAGGCCGTTTACCAGATTGTCTGCAGGTGCGGATAGCTGATGATTTTATGATCGCAGGTAATCAGGGGGAGAGCCATCGTCATGGCGGTGGCAGTGATGATACGATCGGCAGGATCTGCATGAAAATCGCCGGGCAAATCTACCGAGCGCAAGGCAATAATATTGTCTACCGGGGCAAATTGAACAAATGGCAATCCTTGCGTCTTGCTGATCCAATCGCGATGATCGATAGCCAATTCAAGGCGACCACGTTTCACCAACAGAGTGATCTCCCAACTTGAGATGGAAGAGATCACAATGCCATTTTCCCCTATAGCCGCAGCAATCGCCTTTTCGGCCGGTGGTGATAACTTTTCCGGGTTACTTAACCACCACAGCCAGACATGGGTATCAAGAACAATCACTGCAGGGCCTCCCAATCATTTTCAGCGACGGGGTCTAAAGGTTGCTCATAGCGCCGAACGCTGTTGCGCAACTCGCGCAGAACCTGATGAGGCTCTTTCTGATAAGGAATAATTTTAATAACCGGCTGGTTGTGATCGGTGATGATTAATTCCCGACCTTGATCTTCAACTTTGCGGAAATATTCCAATGCCCGCGGTTTAAATTGAGATTTCGAAACGACTTCCGACATGGCCTCCTCCTGATGAAAGTGATATAGTGACCACGATACCATGGTCACTATATGTTATCAAGCAGGCAACCTGTACAGCTGGAGGGACATTCTCTTAAATAACTAACCACAAACTACCCCTTCTGATTCTCCATCAAACAATCTACAACCATACCGATGGCGGACAATTTGTATATCCCGCCGTCAGCAGTTATGCAAATCCAGGGCAAAAGCCAACGCCTGTGACACTTCCTGCATTTTGCTCTTGGTGAGCGATGTGACCACTGCTCCCAAACGCGATTTCTGCACGGTCTGAAGATGATCACAGTTGACGGCACAGAGCTGCGGCATGCCCTCTTCAGGGGTCAGAACAACTTCTGAGGGGATGTTTCTGATTCTGGTGGTGACTGGTGCGATCGTGATGTCGCCTAAATATTCAATAATGGAATCACGTGTTAACACCAGAACCGGCCGTTTTTTGTCAGGCTGATTAAATTTGTACCAGCGAACTTCTCCGCGCTTCATTCATCGCCCCATTGTTGCTCATTTTCCCAGTCTCCAAATTCTTCTCTGGCGACGGGATGGCGCAGATACCCCTCACGTTGTTGCTGCTCGCGTTGCTGGATATAATAGCGCTCGACCGCGTCTTTAAGGGCATGACGGGCGAATGCCGACCTGCTGGTATTCAGCTTTGCTGATACCAGGTCAACCGCTTCGAGCAGATCTTCGTCCAATGTCATCTGAACGGTTTTCATCAACACCTCCATGTGGATAGTTATAGCTACAGTAATCCACATTAGACCTGTCAGTCAATTATACGACGGTGACAGTCCCATCCAATTAACCATATTAAGCCACCAAGGCTCCAAGTCCTCCAAGAAAATCCTATAACAAAAGCTTAGCTTCTCTTGGTCTTCTTGGGGCCTTGGTGGCAATAATTATGGCGATTGAAGGGCATTCTGTGCTTACACTACCTGCTCCATCCCCCAGATACCACACGGACAGATACCGGCGCAGATGCCGCAACCGATGCAATATTCGCCATCGGAAACATACGCGAATTTGCCCTTTTCATCTTCAACCCGGCGGATCGCCCCTTCGGGGCAGACTTCCAGGCACATGGTGCAGTCGCGGCAACTGCCGCACGACATACACCGTGAGCGTTCGCCGGCGGCGCTGGCCTCGAAGCGGCCGCGATTCTGGGGGCGATAGAGTTCCTTGCTCAGGCTCTCAACAGTAATAGCTGATGCTTTTTTTTGGCGGCCGGCGTTTCTCCATGTAACAGTCACACATTTTGCTGACAATGGGGTGGCCGGTGTGATCGAGGCTGACTTCATGGGCGGCGCCGGTACCGCCGTCGATCCCGTCAAGAAAGAAGCCACCCACGATATTGTAGGGGTCACGCACCAGATTGTTAAATACGCTGACGCTGGTCGCCGAAGCGGCGACCTTGATCGCCACCGCTACCCGAAACTTGAAGGCGGCATTGAGGGACAGGAACATCTTCTGCACACTTTTCTTAATGGAATAGAGTCCCTGATGGTTGGGAGGGCTTAGCAGATCGGCCTTGGGCACGCCGCGGTTCTCCTGGATATGTTTGGCCACCTTGCCGGCCTGGAGCAATCCACCATCGCCGGTTTTGGCGCCCTGACCGATCTTGATCAGGATGCCGGCCGGGTCTTCAATCATATCGAGCTGCAGCGCCATACTGGGATGCACGTAGTTCAGACTCTTGATGGCACCGATGCGACACATAGGAAAACTCCTTGAAGAGTTCAAATCAGGGACAATGTCAGCGTGTAGCTACGCACTATGCGCGCTCACAATCAAGGCAGGACCTGTGCCAAACCTGAAAACAACAGATTAAAAACAATTTTCTTCTTTATTATCATTATGTTATATAAGTATAAAAAAACAGGGCACCAGCCTCACCGAGAGCCTCAACACCCCCCGAGCATCTTAACTAGCACATAGTTGCTCATACTGAGTAGTATGACTACCAGGGCTGACGGTAGCCATCAGCACAGGCCAACGCTGAATCAGATTGACTTACCCGTTATTTTTGTTACTAATTCTAATGCTGAACTACAGTCCCTATTGCTTTCAGCCATCGCGGCTAATCCCTGGAAGATCGGGCCCATGACAACTACTGCAACAACATCCGATCGTCCTACCGCTATCGTTGTCACCCTGGTTTTTATTGCTGTCAGTGTCTTCTGGAACCTGTTTTCGGACCATCTTTTCGCAATCCTGCTCAATCGTCCCGATATCAGTCAGCATTCAACAAATTTCGGACACTGGTTCTTCATCATATTTTCCGCGATCATGCTTTACTGGCTGTTGCGCTTCTGGGAAGCAGCGGTTTCGCAAACCCAGAAATCCCTGCAAAGAGTCAACCGTTCCCTAAGAAGCGTCAGTGAATGCTCAAGGGCAATCACCCGGCTGGAAGATGAAGAGACCCTGATGCAGGAGATCTGCCGCATTTGTGTCGAGGTCGGGGGACATCGCATGGCCTGGGTTGCCTTCAAAGAAGATGACACAAAAAAAAGCCTGAAACCGGCGGCCCATTGGGGCGCCGACAATGTGTACCTGGAAAATCTCCAGGCCAGCTGGTCAGCCGACAGCGATATCGGCCGGGGACCGGCAGGCACCTGTATTCGTACCGGCGAAATCGTTATTTTTCAAAATCTTCTCGGCGACGTGCGCTTTGTCCCCTGGCACCAGCAGGCACGCAAATACGGCTATGCTTCCTGCATTGCCCTGCCCCTGAAGGACAATGAGCAGGTTTTCGGCGCATTGATTATCTTTAACGGGCAGACTAATGCATTCACGCAGGACAAGGCGGAACTGCTGGCGGAGATGGCGGAGGATCTTTCCTACGGCATCAAGACCCTGCGCATGCAGGCACGACACCGCCTGGAAACAGAAGAGCGCCTGATGCTGGCTGTTGCCATGGATCAAACATCTGACGGGATCATCACCTTCGACCCCGGCGGTACTATCCAGTACGTCAACTCCAGCTTCGTTCAGCTGTGCGGGATTCCGGAAGACGAGTCTCTCGGAGTCGCTCTCCATCACTTTGAATGCTCACGCCGCAATCCCGAATTTTACCGCGCTATCCTTAAAGTTTTTTCAAGCAACCAGGCCCTGTCGGGGCACTTTATCAACAAACGCAGAGACGGCAGCACCTACGACATCGCCGCCTGGATTGCTCCTGTTGTCGCCGCCAACGGCAGCGTCATCCGCTATGTTGCCACCGTTCGAGATATCAGCCAGGAAGTGGTTTTACAACGCCAGTTGCGCCAGGCCCAAAAAATGGAGGCCCTCGCAACCCTTTCCGGCGGGATTGCCCACGATTTCAACAATATCCTGGCGATCATCATCACCAACGCCGAGATGTCTCTGGAAGACACCCCCCAGCACGATCTGCAGCGCCCTTGCCTGGAACTGATCCTCAAGGCCGGCCTGCGCGGCAAGAGTCTGGTTCGCCAGTTCCTGACCATCAGTCGCAAGAGCGAACAACCACAACAGCCAATCTGCCTGACCCAGGTGGTGGAGGAATGCATCAGTATGCTACGCCCAACCCTGCCGTCCACCATAAGGCTGCAGCAACAAATCCCTGCGCAACTCAGCCTGGTCAATGCCGATCCGACCCAGATCCACCAGGTCATCATGAACCTGTGCACTAACGCCGCCGACGCGATGACCGGACACAGCGGAGTCCTTGATATCAGTCTTGACGAAATCACCCTGACCGAGAATGGCGGGACCAACTATCCTGATCTGCCCAGTGGCGACTATGTGCGCATGATGGTCACCGATAACGGCCACGGCATGGATCGAGAAGTTCTCGATCGTATCTTCGATCCCTTTTTCACCACCAAGCAACAGGGCAAAGGCACCGGACTTGGTCTGTCCATCGCTCACGGCATCGTCAAAGCGCATAAAGGCCACATTTCCGCCGTGAGTATTGCTGGGGACGGCACCACCTTTAGCGTTCTATTGCCGGTGACGACGGCCACCGCAGGCGGAACAGCCACAGCCACGACAACGCAGCCCGGCAGCGGCAAGGGACAGATCCTGTTCGTGGATGACGAAGCCGACTATGTCACTACCATGAAAATCGTCCTGGAGCGGTGCGGTTACCAGGTAACGCCACACACCGACAGCCGGGCCGTGCTTGATCTGCTGCGGCAGGAGACCTTCGCCTGCGATGTGCTGATTAGCGACCAGACCATGCCCCATCTGACCGGCACCCAACTTGCGGCGGAGGCCCTGAAAATCCGGCCGGATCTGCCAATAATCCTTTGCAGCGGCTCATCACCAGAGACCGACCCCGCCGTTAGTGATGTCAATGTAGCAGCGCTGGGTATCAGCAGTTTGCTGCTCAAACCGGTCAGACGCAGCGAACTGCTGGCAACCGTAGAACAGCTGCTGAGGGCCAAAACAACCCCTGTAGCGCGGGGAGAAGCATGAACAAGATCCTGGTTATTGATGATGATGAAATGATGTGCGCGACCCTGTCGGCACTGATTCAGCGTAAAGGCCATGCGGCAACCTGCGCGACAACCCTCCAGCAGGGAAGAGAACTGGCTGAAACGCAGGATTTCGATATTGTCTTTCTTGATGTCATGATGCCGGACGGCAATGGGCTGGATTTCCTGGCGCAAATTGACGCAGCACCCTCGGCACCGGAAGTGATTATTATTACCGGGTTCGGTGACCCCGACGGTGCCGAACTGGCCATCAAAAGTGGTGCCTGGGACTATATCGAAAAGGGCTTTTCCATCAAAGAGATCACCTTGTCGCTGGAGCGTGCCCTGCAATATCGCAAGGAAAAGCAGGAGGCGCTACGTGTCACAAAAGCGGTTCCCCTGCAGCGCGCCGACATCATCGGCAACAGTCCTGCCCTCAATGCCTGTCTCGAACTGGTCGCCCAGTCAGCCGGCAGCGACGCTCACGTTTTTATCAGCGGCGAAACCGGTACCGGCAAGGAACTGTTTGCCCGCGCAGTTCACGCTAACAGCGCCCGGCGCAACCAGAATTTCGTCGTCGTTGACTGTACTGCCCTGCCGGAAACCCTGGTGGAAAGCCTGCTCTTCGGCCACGAAAAGGGGGCCTTTACCGGCGCAGAACGCGCGCGTGACGGCCTGGTGAAGCAAGCACACAAAGGCACCCTGTTCCTCGACGAAGTTGGTGAGTTGCCAATGAACCTGCAAAAAGCCTTTCTGCGGGTACTGCAGGAACATCGCTTTCGCCCTTTGGGGGCGACGCACGAGGTTGAAAGTGATTTTCGCCTGATCGCCGCAACCAATCGTGATCTGGATGCGATGGCTGCGGAAGGGTCCTTTCGCAGCGACCTGCTGTTCCGCTTACGCTCCTTCGTGATCGAGCTGCCCTCTTTACGTAAACGCAAAGACGATATCAAGGCACTGACCCGCCACTATGTCGACCGCTTCTGCGAACAGCACGGCTGTGGCCCCAAGGGACTGGACGCAGAATTTCTGGAAATGCTGATGCTCTACCCCTGGCCCGGCAACGTCCGTGAACTGGTCAACACGCTGGAAAGAACCCTCACCGCTGCGCACTACGATCCAACTCTCTTCCCGCAGCACCTGCCGAGCCACATCCGCGTTCATGTGCGCCGCGCGTCCCTGGAAAAAGGCAACAACGAACCGGAATTGCCAACGCTGAATGGCGCACCGGGCTCCCTTCCGCCGCTGCAGGATTATCGTGAAGAGGCATTAATCCGGGCGGAACGACAATACCTGAATACCCTGATGGCTTTCACCCGAACAGAGATCAGCAGCGCCTGTAATATCTCCGGACTGTCGCAATCACGGCTGTACGCCCTGCTGAAAAAGCACGACATCAACCGCAAGACCTGATCCGCCCCACGCGCCCCGCTCACCTGCCGGTTGGCGCGGCTTATGCATACTTGCCGAGGGACAAAGGCAACAAAGACATTCTCACCGGAAAGGCGGGTATGCCATGGCACAAGAGTACGAGCTCCATATCCCTGAGCTCAGGCCCCTCGTCGAGCAGCTCTATCTGGCGCATCAGGGCCTGGAACAACTGATCGGACTGTTGTGTCAACTGAAAATCCGCGTTGATCTGCCCGATCTCAACCTTGCGCAAGTTGAGCTTTGTCTTGTCGGACAGGAACTGATTCTGCGGCGTAGCAGCCACCAGGCTGCAGGCAACAACCCACCGCTGCCAACAATTATTGGCGAAGATTCACGCATACGGGTCGCCGCTGGACTGGTTCGCTCCATGGCTGAGATGGATGAGGCAGTGCTGATCCAGGGGGCCACCGGAAGCGGAAAAAGTCTTTTTGCCCGGGCAATCCATCAACAGGGCAAGCGCTCACAGCGCCCCCTGATCACCGTTCCCTGCGGCCTGCTAAACAATCCTGACGCCATGGCACGGACCTGGGACTTCTTCCATGAAGCAGACAACGGCAGCCTGATTCTGGAAGATATTGATGATCTGCAAACTGCCGCGCAGAGTCACCTCTTGAGCCTGTTACAACAACCGGCAGCCTGTCGTCTGATCAGCTTGACGCGCAACGACCCTGATGTGTTGGTACAACAGGGAAAGTTTTCTCCCCTTTTGCTCGAGCAACTGCGTAATTGCCACATCGCCTTGCCTGACCTCGCCAGCCGCGGCAGCGATATTGAGCGGCTGGCGCGTTATTATCTGCGCCGCTGTTGTGAAATATCCGGCGTAGCCGAGAAACAGTTGTCCCCGGAATATCTCGATTTGCTGGCACTCTATTCATGGCCGGGCAACGTCCGCGAATTGATCAATACTCTGGAGCAGTCACTGCTCTGTAGCCGTGAACAGAAAACCCTTTATGCCAAAGATCTGCCTGCCCATATCCGCATCCAGACCCTCCATCTGTCAGCGGCCCGCAAAAAAGGGCTGTAAAAAAACAACCCCCACCTCTTTTCCGGCGACCCTGCCTGATGGCTCATTCCTGACCCAGGAGAATTTTCCTGTCCGGCAGGAATCAGCCCCGGCTTTTCGTACCAGCCTGACCTGTTTTCCTCCAGAACCGCCTACTGAAAAATCTCGTAACATCTTGCTATATAGCGACTTTTCCAATAAAAACGGGAATTCCTCAGTGGTGGCACTTAACTTGCTTATTGTCCAGATAAGATAATAAATCCCTTTCAATGACGGAGGCTCTCATGAAAAGAATTCACAGATTATGCGTTGTCCTCGTGTTAGCACCGCTGCTCATCAGTGGATTCTTTCTGTTGGATAGCATGGGCCTCGAAACATCCCTTCTGACCAAGCTCTTTATCGTATTTGTCGGCATGACTATTGGACTTCAAAGCGTACCAGCGCTGCTGACGTTTTCCGGCCTGATCAAGGAAACTTGCGATGGAAGGGACGCGATAGTCGATAAATCAACCCGCTGAACCAGCCAAGGGAGTCGACCATGTATGCACGCAAGGTCATGATTGTTGATCGCGACGTTTCAACACAGAAAAAAATGGCGGAATTTTTCAAAAAATCCAACTACGAGGTCATAACTACCGATTCCGCTGCCTATGCGATAGCGCAAATTGTCAGGAAAAATCAGCCGATCGTCATCCTCGGTGACTGCTTCGAAGAACAGATTTCCGCCGTCGATGTCATTGCGCTGATGCGCAGGTGCAACAAAAACCTGCGCATCATTCTGGTTTCCGATGACAGTTCGCTGGAGACCCTGCGCCGTATCCGCGAGGACGGCATCTTCTATCACGCTTTAAAACCGGTCAACCAGGAAGACAATGAGGAATTGATGTCTGTTGTTGAATGTGCACTGAGTGGCGCCCAGTTGATAGTCAACTGAACACACTAACGCCGCAACTGTTCCTAGAAAAAAGGAGTATGTCATGAAAAAAATCAAGCAAAGCCTTCTGACTATTGGTCTGTTTCTCTGTGCAACACTGCCTGCTTTCGCCCAACCGGGTGCACGTGAAGATAACAGCATGCTGCTGACCTATCTCTTCCTGGGAACCTGTGCATTGATCATCCTGCTCCAGTTTGCTCCTCTTATGGCGATACTTTTCGGCATCGTAAAAGGGATCTTCGGGAAAAAGCCGCAGGAAGAAGTCAAGACGGCACCGGCCAAAATCCGCTGAGGGATCAACCTCGTTATGCTGTCAATGCGACCGGCTTGTCTCACTTCACGATCTGCGCAGGAAGGAAACATCATGAATCACTCCTACGATAGCAAATTGTTGTTCGCGGCTTTTCTCGGGGCGCTGCTGCTCGTCCCCTGTGCGCTGGCAGCCATGGATTCAGACTACTGTCTGATGTGTCACGGTGACGCCGATATGGTCAACGCAGAGCTGCTGATTGTGCCGACAACCTTTGACACCACCGCCCACGCGGTGCTCGGCTGTGTCGTCTGCCATGACACGATCGGCGATGACCACCCCAGTGGCGTCAGCGAGTTGAGCAGAGCGACATGCCTTGACTGTCACGATACCCTGGGGCAGGAGTACCTGATGACCGATCATGCCAACTACGCCATCTGTGGTGATTGCCACAATCCCCACGAGGCACGCGCCATGAAAGCGATGGCCGGCTACGACATGAACGACAAATGCATCCGGTGTCACGACTCACAAACGATGGTCGATGTCCACAAGGTGTGGCTCCCCCAGGCCGACCTGCATATTGCCAAACTGCCGTGCATCACCTGCCATACCGGTTCTGAGGGTTACGAGATTGTGCTCAATATTGTTGTCCGCCAAGACGACCGTTTCTTTAGCCGCTTTGAATTGCCCGAATATCAGATACTAAAAGAGATCAGTGGTGATGCCGGCATTTTGAGCCTGATCGATACCAACGGCGACAATTTTATCGCGCTGACGGAACTGCGCCGCTTTAATCGCAACCCGGCGTACCGCAACCTGCGCCTGGAAGGAACCCTGGTGCCAAGCGATGTGTCGCATGATTTGAAAACCCTGGACAACCGTTACGACTGTACCTTCTGTCACATCTCCGGACCGAAAAGTCTGCAGACCAGTTTCCTGGCTATCCCAAACCGCGATGGCGGATATCAGCGGGTGACCGTTGAACAGGGTGCCGTCCTTGACGCCCTCTACGGTACACCCGATTTCTACATGGTCGGCACAACCAGAAGCGCATCAATGAACATTCTCGGTCTGCTTATTATCAGCGCTGGCCTGGTGATGCCGATAGGTCACGGACTGTTGCGCTTCCTGACGCGCAAAAACCGCCAACATTAAGGGGATTCATCATGGCTGAAAATACAAAAATCTATCTGCAACCAACACCCGTACGCATCTGGCATTGGCTGAATGCTTTCGGTATCGTTACCCTGACCGTTTCCGGAGCACAGATCCGCTTTCCGGAATATATCAGCCTGCTCGGCAGCTACAAGTCCGCCATCTATCTCCACAACACTGCCGGTTTTGTCGTGGCGATATCCTTTACCCTGTGGTTTTTCTACTATGTCTTCATTGCCCGGTCGATGGCAAACCTCTATGTTCCCAAAGTTGAAGATCTGAAAACCGGACTGTTGCGCCAGGCGAAATTCTACTTTTTGACCTACTTCCTGGGCTGGGAAAACCCGCACCACCCGACACCCAGAAACAAATTCAACCCGATGCAGAAGTCAGCGTATCTGGCCATCATGTTCGTACTGATGCCACTGGTCAGCCTGACCGGCATCTTTATGACCAATGTTGAACCCTTGCGTGGCGTCATCGTCATGATGGGCGGCATGAAAATTCTGATGAGCGTCCATTTCCTGCTCGCATGCTGCCTGATCGCCTTTCTGCCAACCCACGTTTACCTGACCACCCTCGGGCACACCCCCATGGAGCACATCAAAACCATGTGGACCGGGTGGGAAGAAAACGGCAATGACGTGCCCGACCACAAAGAAAATGGTACGGTGCCAAGCCACTGATCTTGTGCCGACATAAAAACTGCTTCATCCGGGGCGGCACCAGCTGGTGCCGCCCCGTTGCGAGCTGACAAACGTTTGTCATACCCCGCCACCACCACTGCGGTTTTTTCACCCATCCCAAACTGCGACCGACGCTGATTCCCATCTCTTGAGAATTTTCCTGCCAAACAGGAAAGATTGACGCGACCACTCGCACCAGACCCGCGCAACTCGCCTTAACATCCTGATTTTTAAGAAATAGTTCAATAAACAAAGTTGGCACGACACCTGCTTCTAAAGACAGCAGGAGTTGCAGAAATCTCAATCACGGTGGAGGCTGACATGAAAAGACGCATTCAATCCGAGGCCGGCACAAAACCCCATGAGAGCAGACAGCAGAAGATCCGTGATCTGCGTGATAATGGCCACCATCTGGCGCGCCACAACCTGTGGGAATTGTTCCTTTTTTTGCTGGTAAGTATTTGTGCCTACAATGTGCGCGATCTGAATCTGTTTGCCATGGCATCCGAACCCCTGCGCCAATTGCTCGGCTATCCCCCCCCAGCCTATATGGTCAGCATCGCTCTGGCCGTTTATTTCGGCTCTTCGATTATTCTGGGTTTGAAGGCGTTGGCTAGCCGATCCAGGCCGGAAAGCACCTGGAACCACCTGGGCTACCGTAGCGCCTTTTATTTCTTTTACAGCTTCACCGGCGGCATCGCTGACCACTTTTTACCGGTACTGCTGGTCGGTCTGCTGCTCTACGGCCTGGATCAGTGCCATCTGCGCTGCTACAATCAGGGCACAATTCATGGCTTCGATGGTGCCTCAGAAAATATGTAGTGGAGAAAAGATTGCAATAAACTTGAGCAACTGGGTCAGATGCGCCGGCCGGCGCATCTGACCCAGGGAGAGAGAAACTACAGAGAAGTAACCCAGTGATGATGATCTGGTTCCTTACCGTACTGGATGGCGGTCAACTTGTTGTACAGTTCCATCGTCAGCTTGCCGGGATGGCCATCACCCAACTGGACACAGGAACCTTTGTAGCAGAAAGAGCCAACCGGCGAAATGACGACCGCTGTGCCGGTACCAAAAGCCTCTGTCAAACGCCCGCTAGCTGATCCTTCCATCACTTCATCAACCGTCAGGGCGCGCTCTTCAATCTGGTAACCCATCTCACCAAGCAGGGTCAGCGCCGAACGACGGGTGATGCCGTCAAGAACAGTGCCACGCAGCGGGGAAGTCACAATCTTGCCATCATAGAGAAACAGCATATTCATACTGCCAACCTCTTCAACAAAGCGCCGTTCTTTGGCATCAAGCCATAACACCTGGTCGTAACCATTGTCCGCTGCCTGCTTGGCGGCATAAAGACTGGCTGCGTAGTTACCGCCGGTTTTAGCTTCCCCCGTTCCCCCTTCGGTGGCACGCACATAAAAATCGGAGATCCAGATCTTCACCGGCGCAACACCCCCCTTGTAGTAGGCTCCCACCGGCGACAGAATGATGTAGCACAGATACTTGTTGGACGGGCGCACGCCAAGCATCGGTTCGGTGGCAATCATTGTCGGGCGGATGTATAGGCTGGTCCCCTCATGATGGGGCACCCAGTCGGCTTCGAGACGAATCAACCTGAGCAGGGCATCGAGAAAGAATTTCTCATCCACTTCAGGCATGCACATACGCCGGGCACTACGGTTAAAGCGGGCGACGTTATCAGCCGGGCGGAACAGGGCAATGGTTCCATCGGCGCGGCGAAAAGCCTTGAGCCCTTCAAAAATCTCCTGAGAATAGTGAAAAACCATGGCGGCCGGATCAAGTACGAAGGGGGCGTAGGGCTGAATCCGGGCAGAGTGCCAGCCTTTGCCACTGTCGTACTCCATCACGAACATGCGATCGGTAAACTGCTTGCCGAATACCAGGTTGTTTTCATCGCTGATGCGTGGCTTGGGGCGCTCAATCGGAAGAATTTGCAGATCCATGGTTCTTCTCTCCTGCGGTTGATTTCTGTGTAGCCAAAATCAGTCTTATTAGCATAGCCATCGATACCACTGCAACTATATCCTTGCGGTTATGCAGGAGAAAAGTCCACAGGAACAGCAGTTTGTCTCTTGTGCGAGATCCTTGTGATACAGTAATGTTACTTTCAATCTTTTTACAAGGAGATAATCCATGGATCTGCAACTACAAGGACAAGTGGCATTGGTGATGGCGTCGAGCCGCGGGTTGGGCAAGGCGGTGGCCACCCAACTGGCGTTTGAGGGGTGCAACGTCATGCTCACCGGCCGCGACACAGCGGTTCTGGAACAGACACGCAGTGAGATTGCCGCTCAGGCACCCGGCAAAATAGCTGCCTGCGGATCAGACATGTCCACCGCCGACGACATCAAAAACCTCGTCGCCGCAACCCGGGAGCAGCTCGGATCGATCAACATTCTGATCAACAATTCCGGTGGGCCGCCGGGGGGCGACTTCGACCAGCTCGACGACAATCACTGGCAGTCCGCTTTTGAATCGACCCTGCTCGCCTACGTACGCACCATCCGTGAGGTACTCCCTGATCTGAAAAAGCATGGCGGGCGCATCATCAACATCACCTCCTCGTCGGTCAGACAGCCGATTCCGGGCTTGCTGCTGTCCAACGCGTTTCGCATGGGCATGCTGGGCTTAGGCAAAAGTCTGGCCAATGAACTGGCGCAGGACAATGTTCTGGTTCATACCGTCGCACCGGGGCGGGTAGCCACCGATCGCACTGTTTACCTCGATCAACTCAAAGCCGACAAGCAGGGTCTTTCCATCGAGCAGGTGCGTGAAGACAACCAGAAACTGATCCCCCTGGCACGCTACGGCACTCCGGACGAGTTTGCCCGAGTGGTCACCTTCCTTGCTTCACCGATCTGTTCCTATATGACCGGTGATGTCATCCAGGTTGATGGCGGCATGATCAAAGGCTATTAAATAGTGACTGACATTGCCCTGAAATACGGCTCCATCAGCGTCCCCTGCCATGTGCCCGGCGCGCAACTGTTGCAGATGAAACCTCTAGCACCACCGCGCTCCGCAACAGAATTGGTAGGTGAAGGGTTAAAAAACCCGATTGGTACTCTGCCGTTGTCCGGCATTATCAAACCAGGGGAGGAGGTGGTCATCGTTACCTCCGATATCACTCGCTACTCGGCCAGCGAAATATACCTGCCATTGCTGGTCGACGAGCTCAACCGCTGTGGCATTCCCGATGCGAATATCAGCATTGTTATCGCCCTGGGGATTCATCGCCGGCAAACCGCAGCAGAGCACCGCAGGATCCTCGGCTCCCTTTACCGGCGCATTGCCGTTTACGATCATGATTGTGACGACCCGACACAACTGGTGGACCTGGGGATGACCGACGGCGGCATTCCGGTACAGATCAATCGCCGGGTGATGGCGGCGGATCGGGTCATTGTTACCGGCACCATCGGCTATCACTATTTTGCCGGCTTCGGCGGCGGCCGCAAAGGCCTGGTACCTGGCGTAGCGGGCCGTCAGACCTGCATGGCCAGCCATTTTGCCGTATTCAACCCACCGGAAGTGGGGGGCAAACATCCCTCCGCCGTGACCGGAGTGCTTAACGACAACCCGGTCCATCGCAATCTGCTCCAGGCCGCCCAGCGGGTCGAACCCGATTTTCTCCTTAATACCGTCCTGGGACCAAACAAAGACATTGTCGCCGTCTTCTGCGGCGACCTGGAACAGGCGCATCTGGCCGGCTGTGAGCTGGTACGCTCCCTCTACAGCGTGCCCCTTGCCGCTGCCGCCGATCTGGCGGTTATTTCATGCGGCGGCGAACCCAAGGACATTAACTTTATCCAGGCCCAAAAAGCCCTCGATTATGGCTGCCGTGCGGTCAAGGAAGGGGGCATGATAATTTTTCTTGCTGCCTGCCGCGACGGCTTTGGTTATCCGACCTTTTTCGATTGGTTCCGCTATCAGGATCTTGACGAGTTTGAAGCCGCATTGCGTGCCAACTATCAGATCAACGGTCAGACTGCCCACGCCGTGCTGGCTCGTGCGCGGCGCTTCCGTATCCTGCTGATCAGCGAATTCAGCAAGGAACAAACGGCCGCCATGGGGATGGAGAAAGCCGTTGATCTGCAGACAGCTCTGGCACAGGTGCGACCCATCCTGCCCAGCGATTTTTCTACGGTCATTATCCCCGACGGCGGCACAATCCTGCCGGTTATCGTTCCAACGGCAGCCTGAAACAAACCTTTGGTCCGTGGGAAAACCGGTTGGTTCGGTCGCTCAAAGTAGACTTTTTTGGTTGTTTATTTGATAATCTGTAACTATTCAGCGCTATCCTTGCGCAGGGCCTTTGGATCCTGTGGCAAGGGTTTTTGTCGCCATGGACGGCGACAAAAATTCCCGACCCGATGCTGAACAGATGCGATATGCTTTTGCATAAGCCCCTTTTAAAAAAACAGGACAGGACCATCTATGCTTGACAAAACCATCATCAACGGCCTTGAGCAGATTGTCGGCAAGGAGCATGTCCTCACCGACAAGGCTTCGCTGATCTGTTACTCCTACGATGCCACCCAGCGCAAGTTTCTGCCGGCAGCGGTGGTTCACCCCGGCACCACGCAAGAGATCAGCCGGATCATGGCGCTGGCCACCCGGCACCATATC
>NZ_JCBCBS010000226.1:0-9960 GCF_059864205.1 Pelovirga sp. | reverse complement strand
GCGGGGGGCGACATGGAACACTCACGCTCAAAGGCGGCGGCTTCCTGTTTCAATCCACGCCCCCGCGCGGGGGGCGACCGCATGCTGCTAAGAGCATGATTCTACTTTGTTTTTTTCTTCTTTTTCGCGTACTTGTTTTCTTTGTCGCAAATGCACGTCAATTTTTTCTATTGGTCAGACTTTCTATTTGTTTTTCAAAGACCTGCGTCCGCGCGAACCTACCGGTAAAATACCCACAGCTTGGGGTTCGCTACAGACTTGGGGTTCGCTACAGAATCAATGGCCCTTCCTGATCGATCCCTTCCTTGGCACCAACATGCTCAACCCGCTTTCTCCAGTTTGCCCCGAGAAAATAGAACCTCAGGCTGTCCTGATGATGATCGATGACGTCAATCAGTTGTTGGCGCATCTTCGTCCACTGTCCCGGATCGACAATGCATTCAAAAACCGAGTATTGAACCCGCTGACCATGATTCTGACAAATTCTTGCCACCCGACGCAGTCTCCTCGCTCCCGATTTTTCCATGGTCGACACGTCGTAACTTACCAGCACCATCATGATTCATCTCCACAGAAACGGGGGATACTCATCGAGATCGCCACGTAAAAAACGACTGAGCAATTGGGCCTGGGCAATAACCAGCATTCCGACCGGAACTTTCTCTTGTAAAAAGGGGTGCTCAATCTCTTCCTGTTTGCGTTTCTGGTAGGCGACCAACACCTCCTTTCGGGTTTCCTCCGACATTTTCACCGCCCCGGATTCGGTCACGATAAAACCCTTTTTCTTCATTTGCCCGAGATTGATCAGTGACAACACCAAACGATCCGCCAGCATGGGACGAAACTCTTCCATCAGATCCAGAGCCAGGCTTAAGCGCCCCGGTCGATCCCGATGCAAAAAGCCGACTGCGGGGTCAAGCCCGACACTTTCCAGAGCAGATCGTGCATCGTGATAGAGCAGTGAATAAACAAACGACAGCAAGCAATTGACGGGGTCGAGAGGGGGCCTGCGATTGCGCCCGGAAAAAACGAAATCATTCTTATTCGTAACGATCAGGTGATTAAACTGATCAAAATAATCCCTTGCAGTTCGGCCTTCGATACCACGAATACTGTCCAGATCACCCTCCTGCAATAAGCGCTCGGCGTAGCGGGAAAAACTTTTTACTGTCTGTTCAATCCCGGAATTCCCAATTTTATCGCCATGATCACGCAAGGCTCGATGAATACTGGTTCGGGAATTGATCACTTTGCCGAAAACAAACATCCGGGCAAGTTGCGCGGAGTGTTTGTCGCAGTCCGCCCGACGATACTGTTCCCGCCGCAGCAACACATTGCCCGAAACCGACCCCTGAACCCGTGCCAGAAATCGTCCGTATTCGGTCATGAAGCTGACGGAAACATGATTCTCGGCACAATGCCCGAGCAGAAAAGGACTGCACAGCACATTACCGAAACACACAATCGAGCCCAGAGTGTGGATCGGCAGACGCAGCCGGGTTTCACGCTCAACATTGACGACGACGGTTTCCCCTTCTTTATTGAGATAAGCCCCCTGGGTGGTGACGTAAAGGGTATTGAGCATTTTTCTCATGGCAGCCCCTCCAGAGCGCGGGCAAGATAGTCCGTAACGGATTGATGTCCCTGACAACTTTTCGGCATGCAGAGCTGCAGCAATGAACATTGCTCACATTTCTGTGAATAGATCGCCTTTGGCGTTATCCCACCGGCAATTAGCTGGTGTGTGTTCTGAATTGTAGCTGAGGTCAGATCTCTGAGTTGTGTGTCGAGTGCGATCTCCTTGCGACGGCGTTTCTGCCCGTAATAGAGCGCACCCAAGGGGATTTCAACCTTCAGCATTTCCTCCAGACAGAGAGCCTGGGCGCAGAGTTGCACCTCGTCGCACGAGTCGGCTTTGGGGCGACCGCGTTTATACTCCACTGGCAGCACACTGCCGTTATCATGAAACTCAACCACATCTGCTTGCCCGCTCAAACCGTAATGGGCAGAGCAGATCGACAGGGTACGTACAACCCGCAGTGATCCTGTTCGTTCGCTTTTTCCGCTATCGGCACGTTCATGCAGAACCCTGCCCTCGGCAGTGTAGCGATTTTCCGCCCACAGCTGCTCAATGTGGATCAGGGCGCACTGGCGCGGACAGAACAGGTAGTGCTGTAATGCAGAAATCATGATGTAGTCGGATTCGGCGTACATATCATTCTTTACGTAATTGTTTTTGATAATCTCTGTTCAACTGATCCATCAGCTCCTGTGCCGCCGCCTGCCGACTGTAGCTGTTTTTCGATTTTTCTGTCAGGTGTCGAGTCCCTTTGATGTCCGTTTCCTGTAACGAAAAGGCCCAACCACCGAGCTGACGCGAAATGCTGCGCGCCAGCGATTTCAGATCTGAAATTTGAGATTTCAAATGCTCGAAAGGCTTCATCCTTTCGAGCACGTGGCAGATGGAGCGCACTTCACCAGCAGAACCTTTGGCGTAATACAAAAACTGGATCAGCTCCGGGGTTGTGCCGCGTTCGAACCCTTCAGCAATGTTGTTCGACACCGACAGGGAAGCCCGCTGAATCTGGTTGGCAATGTCACCCCGTCCGCGAAAAGCAGAATTTTCCGTCACCTCAAAAACCTTTACGGTCAAGTCCACTCCGGACTTCCAAACCGGTACATCCTCAAAATTTTCGTATTTCATCTTTCCCCTCTCGCCGTTGTGCATAGCGCTGCACAACGGCTATTTCAAATTTGAAATTTCAGATCTCAGAACATTGACAGCAGCCTCTGTGAAATATGCAATCTGAGATCTGAAATCGCCTGTCGCATGTGCGACAGGCGTTACAGTTTCTCGATTATCTCAACCCCCGCCGGGGCCGTGCCGACCGTCACGTCATAATCCTTGAACGACCGCGCTGGACCTTCGGTGCGGTTGTTGCGTTTGATGTCGATCAGGTCAAAAAGTTTGTGGGCGGGGGCGTTGCCGAGCATAGTTCAGAACCCGGAAATTTCTTCAGGCTTTAGACCTTCAAGGTTTTCGAGAACATAGGAACCATCCGAACTTACTTTCAAAGTTCTGTGAACTTTAGCAGAGGAATACTGGCCTGGCTTACTTTTGTGCTGCCACCAAATAACCTTTTCGACCGCCATGCTCCCCTCGGGGCGAGCGGAAGATGCATCTCCCTCGAATAGTATCGGCAGCACGTTTTTGATGTTTTCTGCATCAGCATTGCTAAATCCAGTTCGTTCGGCCAATTGCGGATTCATACTGCCGTAAGTTACAAAGACTGCCTTATCCACTCGGTGTTTCATACCCATTGTGTCGGAACCTCTTTTCGTGCCGTCACCTTCACCGCTGACACTCTTCGTGATTTGGGTACTTGTTATGCTGACCGGGTCGATACTGAATGCAGATTGGATCGATACCGGCCCGCGAATGGGAATCGAGACCCCGTCCTTTTCCTCGCCTTTAAAGGCAAACAACTGCCCAAAACTCCTGACGTCGAGCCACTTTTCACAGGCCATTTTTCCTGCTTTTTCAGGCGGGGTTTTCTTGCTATTGAAGGCCTCCTTGCCGAGGCCATAAGTTGGATCTTCGGCGCGCGCCTTCAGACTCGGCATTCCATCGGTCTTTTTCTCATCTGACTGAACAAATACTGCATGACCGGCGTCTTGCATACGGTCCCGGATTTTGCGTTTTAAACAAACATCGGATACTTCGCCATAACCGTCATAGTCGGTGCGGGGGCGATTCCCATTGAGCGGGTCACCATTGGGGTTGGCATTTTTGACGCTGAAGATAAGGGCAAAGTCAATTTTGTTTTCGAGGCTCATGATTTATTCTCCTTGATCGATTGCAGCCGGTTCTTCGACATTTTGTTGACGATAAGACATTCTTTGACAGTGATAGCCCAGCAAAAATTCTCCAGACAGGGACTTGTCATGCTCAAACTCACCGTTCCCAAATAAAGACATGACCGTATCGAGTTCTTTCTTCCTGTTTGTCAGAAAACCCGCCCGATTGCCCTGCAACCTCTGCATGTAGGGCTGCAAAGCTAATCTGATATTTCGCCATGTCGAGAAAGGCCTGTCGGCAAAACGTTGCATCAGCCGTGCGGCCGTGGTTGGTCGATTCTCGCCACCGACTGATAGAGCAACCTCTTCTATCCGCTCGGCAATCGCCAGAAGACGACCGTAAAGGTAATCCCGCGTGGTTCTACTCTCTTCTAACGACATTGTATATTCCCTCCTTTGTTGTTCGGGTTGTCGTTGATAAAATCCTCGGTAAAGGGCGCAGGCTGCACATAAATGCTTTTCCCATTCCACTTTTTCGCTTTCAACATTTGAATAGTTATCTGACAGCCGCCTTGTGTTCCGGTTGCTGGCTCTACGAACGGCCGCCACTACGATATCGCGTGGCAATGATTGCCCGTCGACAATGGCTGGCATGATCCGTTCGAGCAGGTTCTTTCTCAACGCCTTGTTGCTTTTCAACACATCACCAAAAGCAGACTCAGTAATAAGTTGCGGAGTGGGGGAACTGACCGGCCAAATGGTCTTCTTTTTTGATTTATCGGATTTACAGTTAGTTTCGATATCAACGGTATAACGCTGTGGCCAGGCGAATTGCAGGTGCCAGCTTTTCAGACGCTCGAAGAATTCGCTGGCAAGCAATTCACGGTAATAAATGACACTCATCCGACCCGGCGTCGCTGAATCAAGTCCCATAACTACGATTTGTTCGTTCGGCTCCAATTTAGCGCGATACCCCCTGAGGTAGTTGTTGAATTTGTGCGCGAAGGATGCCCCGAGATCGACTGTGTAATCAATCGTCCCTGTCGAGTTCTTTTCATCAAAGGGTTCTTGGAAGACAAGCGTTTTCTCAAGCAAAGCAAACGAGCTTTTCAGGGGGTCCGGAATCGGTTTCCCCGAAACCGCCCACGTAACGTAGACCTGATCGCCGTTCCGATATCCCTGCCTGTCAATCAGCCAGCGCAAGGCATTGTGAGCTTTTTGCGTGACTTCGTAACCCACCCCTGCAGCCTGGCTACCGTCCCCTTCGGTAAATCGTCCACGGAAAGTAAAGCCGGTAGAATCGTTAGCCGACAGAATTTTTGCTTTATCGCCGGTATGCCGAAGTTTCGCCGGATGATTGGTCGCCAAGACCTGCTCATTGCCCGTAACGAAGCAAAGCCCTGACTCTCCGCCTTCAGTACTCTGGAACTGAATCCAGCTCTCCTGCAACGTCGTATCCGTCCAGGTTTCAGCGTGCAACTCTCCCGACTGTTCCACCTGCCAACAGACAAGAGCGTCGCCCTGCTCGACTTCAGGCTTGTCTTTTTCGACGCGTTTTTCTTTCGGGAGTGGTGGCATAACCTTAAATATTGGCGGAGCAGCACCCTCTGAAGGCCAGTAGGACAATAGTTTGCCGTCTTCTCCTACATGAAGCACACCTTCACGAATCAGATCAGCGACAATATTCCCTTTCCTGGTGTAGTTGCACACTGCTGCTGCCTTACTATGTGCGAAGGGTGAATCGCACCATTGCCGAAGTTGTTCCTCATAGGATCCAAAATACGATTTTTTCCGGCCACCGAACGCAGGGTAGTCCTTCGCGATATATTGGAGTTTGTCAGCCAAGGGATGAGGCGCTTCACCGCTGCTACGACCTGCCGATTTTTCCGTCGCAGGCAGAACAACTTGCGTCTTTTCCAAAACCGATGCCCGAAGAAAATTGCCGTCGCCGTCGATGACGATCTTGATATGCGCGTTCTGAAGAGTATGGCTGATCGGCATCAGTTTTTGTTCTTCGGGCAGGTCAAGAGCTACCCCGGCAACATAAGTCTCATACAATTTCGCCAACCAACTCATAACAAAACCTCCTCCTGTTCCACCGCCATCACATTCTCGCCCAGCCCGAATTCTTTCGGGATCATTTTGCGGATGAAACGACTAGCTTCGCACTCAGCAGGCCGCGGATATTCAAGAATGCCCTTCCGCATCGTTGCTCGCCAAAAACGGCTACGCAGTTCGTTATTGCCAGTCTCGTCGGGATAGTCGAAGCCGTGGAACATCAAGCCGAAGCCAAGTTCATCGATTTCATCGTAAGCACCTTTACCCTCACCGAACTCGCAGGGTTCGACATATCCCTGGCAATCACGCGTTCCAAGAAAAATATCCTGCCGCCCACCTTTCTCCAGCGTACGTTTGGCGATGTTGAAGTGCTTACCTTCAATACGATCTTTCTCCAACGCAAGTTGATGCTCGTTCCACTCGAAATGCGCCATCACCTGATATTCGACATCGCGCAGAAAGGTGTAAATTGCCAGACTATTGCCCCCACCCCAGACCAAGGGCTTCGTTCCCTTGGTCTGCGTCCGTAGCTGCTTCATCACACGCACCTTGTCGACATGCCAGATCAGCGTCGGTTTCCAATAGATCGATTTGAGCACCCCCTTGATCGCTTCGTAGGTCGGCACATGATAGGAGCACTTTTCTCCCCCGACCTTGGTCACCGGGTCGGTAAATAGCGCATACCTCCCCCACAATTTAAAACTGATACTGTTCTTCATTGAACCCCCTTTCTAAATGACTTGTGGTTCATAATCCGCGACCATTTCCGTCGCCAACCCAAATTCTTTACTGTAATAGCGTTCGTCGAGGCAGTAGATGTCGCCATCACGTATCGGAATGATGGCGTCATTCTCTTTTAGCTTCCTCCAAACATTCGGAAACACATTAACGCTGTATTGCTGGGCTTGCTGTAACAATCTGCGCACTTTACCGGGATCAAACTCGGCGCACAATTCTGCGATTATCTTCTTCCCCCTTCCATAGGGGACAATGACAGCATGAGTCGGTGCGTCGATCGCCTTGAAAATCCTGCCGGCGGTTTTGAAGGACTGTTGCAGAACCAACCCCTGAGTCCTGCCGATATTGTTACGATTGTCGCTGAGCAGATTGAGCAGACTGTCGTCGCGACCAGCCTCCCGTGCGGTCACCTTGTAGACCATTTCCTCTGCACGCCGATAAAAGTAGTAGGAAAAGTAAATCTCCATCGCCTCCGGCGACAGCAACTCCTCCTCGTGTATCTCTGCAAAAACTCTGAGCGCCTTGTCTCGTCCTTCGCAGATATCAATCAACTGTTCGATCTTTTCATCAGCCGGATTGACAACGTAAACCTCAGCCGTTTTTACCTTGCCGTTTCGGTTACAACGCCCCGCAGCCTGTGCAATGGAGTCAAGGCCGGCAAGGAAACGAATCACTGAGGCAAAATCGACATCGACGCCCGCTTCGATCAATTGTGTACTGAAGCAAAGAACCGGTAAACTATTGTCGAGTCGCGCGCGTATTTGTCCCAGCATTTCCTTCCGATGCGCAGGGCACATACCGGTACTGAGATGGAACACCTCTTTGACATCCACTTCTTGCGAACAACATGTGTAAAGCCTGCGTGCCCAGTCTTTAGTGTTGACAATTACCAGACAACTTCCTTTACGTCGATATTCACCCAAAGCGAGTTCAGCAATCTCCTCCTCCGACCAACCTTGCGGTTTGATACGGTTACGGATATGTACCCGCTTCAAGCTCTCAAACAGTTTGCCAACGTCGTCGACCAGTTCATTTTCCGGCGCGATGGTCAGTTGTCCTTTATCCGGATTTTTCAATTGATTCAAAAGAGGCTGGGTCGCAGTACATAGAAGTGAGGTCGTTCCCGCATGCTCGGTAAAGAAATTGATTGCATTGCAAAAAAGGTGGACGCAGTTGATTGGCAAAGTCTGAATTTCATCGAATACCAGAACCGACCGGGCCAGTTGGTGCATACGTCGTGGCCCTCGGGTTCCCCCGCCAAAAAGAGTTTCGAGAAACTGCACCATTGTCGTAAAGACAATCGGTGAATCCCAGTTTTCGCACACCAACTTACTTTGCCAGGTTTGGATCTCTGGTTCCAGATTTGAATGATGCTCCAACACCCATGAAAATTCATCCTCATCGATTTCGATGAGACTTCTGACTGCTTCAGCATTTTGCTCAATGATGGAAGTGTAAGGAATAATACATATTATGCGATCTAACTTATGTTGTTGGGCATGATGCAGAGCAAAACGCATTCCGGCAAAAGTTTTGCCGCCACCCGTCGGTACGGTCAGAGAGTAAATACCTTGAGCACCTTTGGCCCGGTCTTTACAGCGATCGGAAATATCACGGCGAAGACGGTCGATTTCATTTCTGATCGGCAGAGCGCTCAACTTCTCTTCCATCCGCTTTATCGCAACCGGCCAATCAACCGGCTTATTTTTCCTGACTAACTTGTTTTCGGGATTTTCGTGATCGGCACTGTCGATCCGGTCGGCGTCAATCAGGCAACTGAAGTGAACCCGCGTCCAAAGACCGACCTTGAACCAGCCGACAAGCTCTGATTGTCCAGGTTTAGCCACCAGAGATGAAATTTGCGTCAAGCAACTCTGCAACAATTGTGGGGAGGCAAGCGTTTCCAACTTTTGGAGGAGCTGAGAATCGGCGCGTTGGAGGCACTCAGCAAGGTGGGTTATGTGATCGTCCTTTGCCATCCGTTTGTCAAAGACGTTTTTACCATCCGTGCTCAGACAATCAATCAGGCCGCCATGATGCGAGGCAAGACAGGTCGCGAAAACTTGTCCAATTAATTTCCCGTTATCTCCATAGTTGCGGCAGAATTGCCAAATCCACTGAGCACCGGCAGTTGAATGATCTATCGACCCCCTGAGCCCTTTAAAATCGACATAATCACCATCGACGTCAGGATCAAGAATACCTAATGCCGATTTTAGATAGGCTTGAAATTCCACACTGTACTTTCCAAAATCATGTAGTAGACCGAGCAATTCTCCTACCTCTGGTAAAGAGATTTTTTTAGTCAAATCGCTACAAATTGAAGCCACGCGCTTAAGGTGGCTCTCAACTGATTGTCCATCGTGCGCATAAAATTTTTCCACCACTCTCTCCTCTGCCCCTCGCCCAACCACCCTACCCCACCCGAGTGTCAATAAAAGTCACACCCCTTAACAAAAACGACAAAAAAACCGCAATGCACCGGCTTTTGTTTCAGCCGGTGCGTTGCGGTTATGGTTGTGGTTCTGTGTGTTCATGCCCCCCCCTTCGCCAAGAGGGATGTTAACCTTTCAGGGAAGCAGGGGCAAGAAAGCAATTCAAACGCCACCGCCCTTTGCATCATATAGACGCAAAGGGCGGCAATAGCACTCTGAGCAGTTTTCCCCTCAGCCAATCACGACCATAGCAATAATATAACCGACGATACAGGCGGTGGGGACGGCGATCAGGCCGGGCACCATGAAGCTGTGGTTGAAGTACCATTTGCCGATTTTTGTGGTGCCGGAACTGTCGAAGTTGACGGTGGCGATATCCGACGGATAGTTGGGGATAAAGAAATAGCCGTAGGATGATGGCATAATCGCGATCAAAAGTGCCGGCGGCAGGCCCAGGGACAGACCGACGGGGAGCATCATCCGGCAGGTTGCGGCCTGGCTGTTAACTACGACAGAAACGATGAACATGGCAAAGGCGAAGGTCCAGGGGTGGTTGGTGACAATTTCAGTGATACCGCCCTGAAAGCTGGGCAGGGCAAACTTGAAGTAGGTGTCACTCATCCAGGCGATACCAAAGATGGCGATGGCGGCAACCATGCCGGATTTAAATACGACCCCTTCCGGCACCAGAGAGGCCTTGGTTTTGGTAATGATCAGAATCAGACCACCGAAAGCCAGCATCATCATCTGAATGATAACGGCCATACCGATCGGCTTATCTCCCACATTGAGAGTACGCAACTCGGGAATCATGGCGACGACAACAATGGAGGCCAGGGCCAGGAGAAAGATCAACACCGCAGTGCGCGCCGAGGTCGGCAGGGTTTCACCAAGGGTTGTCGAGGTGGTTTCTTCAATCCGCTTTTTCCAC